>NZ_JAAGPL010000016.1:0-112788 GCF_017104785.1 Burkholderia sp. Ac-20353
TGAGGACCCGATTGATCGTTGTCGCCTTGTGATCGGTCAGGTACAGGTGAACGGCAGTCATGCTGCAATTGGCCGTCATGAAGCCCTTCAGGCGCGCCACATCGACCGACACCGCGCCGTAGTTCTCAGGGTCGATCGGGACGACGTTCATCTTGGGATAGTCTTCGTTGTAGCCCGCGTTGTAGGTGCGCAGCATCGCCGAGTAAGACTGTACCGACACCACACCCGGTTCGGTGCGCATCGCGGTCGAGAATTCGTCCTCGTACAACCCGACCGCCGCGTTGTCGCACGCGTTGCCGTTCGACTCGATGGCCACCGACAGCCAGTCGAGGCCCATGTCGTAGTTGCCCGCAATCGACGTCGCATCCCGGTTGAACCGCGCTTCCTCACGCAACTCCGGGGCGCCCGGTTGCAGCGTGCCAATCACGCGATCGCGGCTCTGCCAGACGGAAAGTCCGAATACCATCAACGTGATCAAAAGCGTGACGCTTGCGAACTTCGGCTGGGCCACCCGCGACAGCGGTCGCAGGAACGCCGAGCGCCACGCGCTTCGCTTGAGCGCGCTCTCGGCGTACGCCTGGGTGAAGTTGAAACACGATGCGGCAACCGGCAGCAGGATCAGGTTGGTGACGATCTTGTAGGCGACGCCCATCGATGCGGTGATGGCCAACTCGCGCACCATCGGAATCGGGATCAGCAGCAGTGTGATGAACGACACGAACGCGGTGACGAGTGCCAGCACACCCGGGATCAGCAGACCGCTGAAGCTGTGGCGCGCCGCATCGTACGAGCTGTTCCCGCGAGCGATCTCGCGCACGATGAAGTTGACCTGCTGCACGCCGTGCGACACACCAATGGCGAACACCAGGAACGGCACCAGCACCGCAAGCGGGTCCAGACCGAAGCCCAGCAGCCTCAACGTACCGAACTGCCAGACCAGCGACGTCAGCGAGCAGACGATCAGCAGCACCGTGAAGCGAGCCGAATGGCAATACCAGTAGACGGCCAGCGCGGTCAGCAGCAGCGCGATCGCGCAGAAACCCAGCACGGCCGTGGCGCCATCGGCAATGTCGCCGATCTGCTTCGCGAAGCCGATGATCTGGATTTCGTAGCCGGCGTCCTCGAACGGCTTGCGGAGCTTCTCTTCGAGCGTATGGTTGAACGCCACATAGTCGAGCACCTTACCCGTGCTATCCCGTTCGTTCAGCTCGGCCGTGATCATCGCGCTGTCCTCGTTATGCGAGACGAGCGTACCGACGTAGCCGCCCAGCGTCGTCGCGCGACGAATGTGTGCAACGACCTCAGGCGTCAGTTGATTCGGTGTGATGTTGCCCGAGATGATCGGCTCGGCGCGAAACCCTTCGTCGGTGATCTCGTTGACGAATGCGTTCGGCGTCCACAGCGAGCGCACACCGATCCGGTCGACATTCGGCAGGTACGTGACCGCCTGGGTCACCTTGTACAGCCGTGTCAGCCCCTCCGGCGTCCAGATCGAGCCGTGCTTCGCGCGCACGACGACCGTGATGCGGTTCGCGCCGAGCAGATCGTTCCGGTATTTCTGGAACGTCTGGATGTATTCATGGCCGATCGGCATCTGCTTCTCGAAGCCCGCATCCATCCGCAATTGCACCGCGAACACCGCCATCGCGACGGTGAACAGGCCGATCACCACAAGCACGATCGCGCGATGGCCGAAGAAGAGTCTTTCCAGGTAACTGACTAGACGATTGAGCACAGCATTACCTCTTCAAATGTCACGGGTTAACTCGTCAGAAGTTCCGGGTGACGAACAACCCGACGAAATTTCGATCCGAGTAGGGGTTCCCCACCGTCTGGTGTCCGCCGAAGAACGCCGTGAAGTTGATACCCGCCTGCCAGTTGGGCGGATTCTGGTTGAACAGCACGTAGAGGTTCACCGACTTCGCGCCCTGCATGTAGTTGCCCGTGAACGTCGGCGTGTAGCCATAGAGTCCGTCGGAGAACGTGATGCCCGGCGTCACCTGCCAGCCGTGAATCAGCGTGCCGTCGTAGGTCCAGTTGAAATCGATCGTTGCGCCCACCGAACTCGCCGTGCCCTGCGCGGCCACGATCGGATAGCCGAGCCCCGAGTTGTTGTTCAGCCACGGCAGATAGCCGGCGGCGGGCACCTGCGTGACCGTCTGTCCGTCGATCGTGCGCGTGACGCCGTTGGCATTCAGGCCCGGGTAATGGATCCACGTCACTTCCCACGTCAACGCTGCCGAATCCGCGCCGAGCAGTTTCAGGAACGGATACTCGCTGCGCGTGAGCGCCAGCAGGCCGTTGAGGTCGAGCTGGAATTTCTTCTTGTCGACCCATTGCTGGCAGTTGATTCCTGGTACGCCGTTGGTGTTCAGGTCGAGCGGGCCACCCGCGCCAAAGCAGCCCGACAATGCAACGGCGTCGCGCGGCCGATACGACAGTTCGGTGCCGATCGCCCAGGGGCCAAGACCGAAGTTCGCGCTGACGCCGAACAGCTGGCGGTTGCCGAGATACGACCACTGTGCGGTCCCGTTCGCCAGCGAAGCGATGACCGGCGACTTGTCGATGTAGTTCTCGTAGTAGAACGCGAAGTTCGCATCGAACGAACGCGGCGAGTAATTGAATTTCACGCCGAACTGCGGCCGGTATTTCGCCGGCAGGTTCGTCGTGACCGGCACACCGATGTCGTTGAACGGCGGGCCTTGGAATTGTCCGTTGACGAGCCCGTTCTTGATCGCGTTCAGCGTATCCTGGTTGCCTGCTGCGCCCGGCCCGCCGATCGCGTTCGCGATCGTGCCCGCGCTCGGCCCGGCCACGTTCAGGTTGGTCGAGTTGAGCGTGAACGGTTCCGTACCCCGCCCGAAGCTGTTCGTGATCGACCAGTACGAGCCGACCGGCGGGACGCGGTTGCCGTTCCACTGGAACTGGTAGTAACCCTCGGTGCTGAAGCCATGGGACAGGTCCGCGGCGACGCTCAGCATCGGCGCCGGAAGCAACGCCTGTTTGAGCTGAGTGCCCGGAATCAGCAGTTTCTGCGTGTCGATCGAATTGGTCGCATTGATGCCGCTCTGCGCGAAGATGCTCTCGCCCCAGTTGATCACCTGGTTGCCGACCCGCACGTGCGCGTTGCGCCCGCCGATCGTGAAATCCTTCTCCGCCCACAGGTCGAGCAATTGCGCGTTGTACACCACCTGCGCCGCCGCGGTGCTCGACAGCGGCGTTCTCTCGGTGTTCTTCGCCATGAAGTCGTACATCCCCGTGCCGCGTACCATGAATTTCAGCCCCTCGCTCGGCATCTTCAGCAGCAGTTCGCTGGTCGCGCTGATGTAGGTGCTGAACGGCTGCCCCTTGCGGTAGTTCAGGTCGCCGTTGTCGGCGTTCCCCCATTGATTGGTGTTGGCCGACGCGCCGCAACCGTTCGCATTCGGATCGCCCGTGAGCGAGCAGCTCGGGCTCTTGGTGCGGATCCCCATGCCTGCGGTCAGGTTGGTCACCCACGATCCCTGCAGGTCGTTGAACCCTGTCGTGAAGTCATACCCGTACGCGGCCGAAGCCGTCGCACTCAGAACAGCAATCGAAACCGTAGTACGTCTAACGACATTTTTCGCTTTCATCGCCCCACTCCTCCAAACCGGATGCCGGCGACGCATCCGCACGCGCCGGCTCTGTATTTTTTATCTGTTCGACAACCGTCAGCGCTCGCTCACCGACCGCAGGGATTCGGCCGTGTAGAAGTCCGTCTTGTAGCGCGGGTCGTTGATCTGCTGGAACCAGCGGATATCCTTGCCCTGGCCAATCGACGAAGCGTCGAACACGTAGCGTCCGTTGTTGAGGTCGTACTGCGCCATTGGCTCGTTATCACAGGCGCCGCCGAGCTCCCAAACCGGAATCGGATAGCTTTCGCGCACCTTCCAGAGCTTGCCCTGCGCGTCATAGTCCTCGCCGACCAGCGCAAGCCAGCTATCCTCGTCCAGATAGAAGGTCTTCTTCGACGCAACGTGGCGCGCCGAGGACTTGAGCGTCGCCTCCACGACCCACACGCGGTGCACCTCGTAGCGGCGATGATCGGACGCGACGCCATTGGGCGTAGCGACATCGTGCAGCTTGTCCTTGAAGGTGTACATGCCGAACGCGTTATACGGGACGATCATTTCCTTCTTGCCCACGAGCTTCCAGTTGAAGCGGTCGATGGAGCCGTTGAACATGTTGGATTCATCGATCAAATACTGGTTTTCGTAGCCGATCAGCGGCGCGTCATGCGTATAAGCCGGCATGCGTCGCACGCGCCGTTGTCCGGGGAAGTAGTAGTAGGTTTCCGAATCCTTGTCGAAGTACTGGCGTTGCACGAACGCCTGTCCGGCCAGCGCCGCGGGTGAGTTGACCGAGAAATAGGCGCCCAGGTTGAACTGGTCGACGTCCTGCGGCGTGGTCTTGCCTTCCTTGCCCGCCGGGAAATAGAAGACCTGCGGGCCGATGCTGTCGATCCAGTCGTTACCGCCCGGGCGTGGGGAAATGGCCGTGACACCCGGCGCCCACTCCACGCCTTCGCCGCGGTACCGTGTCTCATAGTTGAGGATCGCCTCGGCGCCGTTCTTCGGCTGCGGAAACGCCACGCCCGGGAGCACCGCTGCCTGCACTTTCTCGCCATCCGAAGCGAGTTTCGCGGCCGTGAGATTTGCCTTCGAATTCTGCTCGGCGAATTCCGGCAACTGGCATTCGCGGTGGGACGGATAGACGTCCATGCGGTAGCCCTTCAACTGCTTGACGAGCTGAATCTGCCCCGGCGTCAGTTTGTCGGCGTATTTATCGACGTTCGCCGCATCGATCGTGTACAGGGCTTTTTCGCTCTTGTGCTTCCAGAAGTCGCCGCGAACCTTGCCCCACTCCCAGCCCGCAGGCGAGGCTTGCCTGCCGGCAAACGCCGGCACCAGTCCATCCTTGCTGGCCGCGTGCTCTGCGCCTGTCGGCGTGAGGTCTTCCGCCACGGCCGTCGTTCCGATCACAAGACATACTGCGGCCGCGATGGCGGACACGGCTCCGATACTGCGCTGCTTCATCATCGTTCTCCTTCCGATTCCATACGCTTCGTGGCCTGCATGGCAGGCCGTGCGGAGCGCGATGTCGTCGATGGTGGTTTCAACGTCGGTCATCGCCACTCCGCGTCAGACTCAGTCCTTGCCGGCCCCGGCCACCGCCACCGCCCGAATCTCGATGCACAACTCGGGAAGGGCCAACTGCGTCACGCCCACTGCCGACCACGACGGATAGCGGCTCGGGAAGTACTGATCCTTGACGGTCGCGAACGCTTCCATTCCGCCGTGAAGGTCGGTGTGGAAGGTCGTCAGCTCAACCACGTCGGCCAGGCTTGCGCCCGCCGCCTCGAGAACCATCTTCAGCGATTCGAAGGCAATCTGTGCCTGCGCTTGCATGCCCTCGCCGACGTTCCCCTGGGCATCGGCTCCGACCTGGCCGGACACCCAGATCGTGTCGCCCACGCGGGTCGCGGGCGAAAAATGATAGGCGTCGTGGAACGCCTGGAAAGCGGGCGGAACGATCGATTGCCGCGTGTGAGTTGCTGTCATGACGTAAGCCTCCTGACTCGGATGGTGTGATGAAAACAGGTCGCGCGGAACGGGTCAGCGCAGCTGCGTGCAGTAGGCGGCCCGGAACGGCTCACCCGGCGTCAGCGATGGATCGTTGAGCTCGCTAATGTCATAGGGGTAGTTGCATCCCCCAGTCGGCAAGGGCCGGTAGAACAGCTTGTCGCCGTAGAACCGGTAGACCAGTGTGTGGCGGTCCGGACAGTCGGGGGTCACGGGAGCACCACCGTGCAGGGAGCCGGATTGGAACAACAGCGCATCGCCGGGCTCCAGATCCCAGGAAAGGACATCCCACGATGCTGGGTCCTTCGCGCGGTCGGCCTGGATGTCGGGCAGGTGGGGCCAGTCGGTGTTCGCCCACAACGGCTTGGTGTGGTCGTTAGGGTCATTGTAGGAGGTGCCGTTGTACTGGATGCCGAGGTGGGAGCCTCGGACGACTTCGAGCGAATTCTTGCGGGGTATCGTCTCAAAACAGGTCCAGATGTTGAGCAACTGCGGCCCGCTAAACGGATAGTACGAGGTGTCCTGGTGCCACGGCGATCGGCCGGCCCTGCCTCCCTTCTTGACGAAGATTTCCTCGCCGAGAAACCACACATGCTCGGAGTCCCAAAGCGACGCCACAAATTCATCGAGTGCCAACGCCTTGATCGTCGCGACGTGCACGTCGCGGTTGTCGAAGTTGCCGTAGTCGTTGAAATGCTCATCCGGCGTGCCTTCGAAGGCGTAGCCGTGCTGCGGGCTCGGGTGGGCGATCCCGTAATCGAAAGCCTCGCGCATCCGCTTGAGCCGCTCGGGGGTGAACAAGCCCCGTGCGACGGTGGCACCGTCACGCGCCAGGTCCAGCCTCATCTGCTCAGTCACTTGCATGTGAATCTCCTCATGCCGCATTGAAAACACAGTTGTGAACAATTCATCCCTCAACATACGTACATCCGGCCTATCTATTACGTATTTATGGCCTAATCGTAGAGGTGAAACGGCCTACAATCAAGACAAAGGAAGATAGGGGAAACACCAACTGAGCCCCGCGCAATCGATGTCGAATCGAGTCAAATTCGCCTGCCGCAGGGGCGTGTGGCGGCAGCCGGAGCGCTTCGGGCTTCGGTCACATCAAGACGACGGGATGGGCTTCTCCCATTCAAAGCAAACGTGCCGTCCAGTGCTCAACTGAACGGCATTGCGGTCTCGAAGGGTGCGTCGCAGCAAAGTCAACATACCGCTAAGGGAAGAGGCCGTTAGCGATGGCGCTCCAGGCCAGGAAGCGTATAACTTCGATTGACGTTCGGTTCCTTTTCCTGCGCGCGCTCCAACGCACAATAGGCGTAATACAACGAAACGGACTGGTAAGACCAGGTAAGCAACGCGAATATATAGAAAATCATGTGATCGTCGTCGCCAGGTATATGGTAGAAGTCATAGGTGCTCGCAATCGTCTGCGCGGATACCAGTGCCAGGATCACGCCCACAGCGTTAAGCCTCTCTCCGACGCTCAGCAATCTCTTGGCAAAGTAAGCGAGGTAAATCGAGAACAAAGACCACATCACAAGATAGAAGTAGGGCTTGGGCCCAACCATAAAGTCCGCTGCCCACACAATAACGGTTGCCGCCAATGCGCCCGCCACATACACGACATCAACGACAATCGATGGCTTGTATCGATGCGTAACAGCCATCATGCCTGCGATGGCGATAACCGGTATGCCGACGGCTCTGGAAAATGCATCGCAAAAAAGCGAGATGCTATAAAAGACCTGCGCGCCGGTTAAGGCATTGATCATTAAATTCGTCGCCGAGAACGTCACAACCAGCCACTCGACCCCGAGTAGGTAGTTACGCTTCTTGAGGAGCTTCACACCATAGACAAGGGAAGTCACTATCAATGCAAGATCAGCAAGACAATAAAGATAAAATTTGAATTCCATGATGAATTCCAATGGCCATTATGAATTTGATTCACTATTACGCTGACCCACGCCAATACCAATCCTTGCATCACGTCTGGACGCGAGATGGCGCTGCCGATATATGCGGGTTTCGCACTGGTATGTCAGGCGGCTGGCGCCATCGCGGTGCCCACGAGTGCCGGGGCGCGTTCGCGCAGTAAGCTGATACCGAAGAGAAACAACCACAGAGGATGAATCGCGAGGGTGAGCTGCAGCGCCATTTCGCCGAGATCCCGCCGGCCGCCGAGGTTGAGAATGAACTCAATGCCGAACACGCAAAGATCGAAAGTGAGCAGACGGCCGAAGCCCCATTTCTCGGCGCGCAGGAAGCGTGCTGCTACGATTCCCCACAGCAGCAGGACCGGTGCTTCAGCGTTCCAGATACCTTGTGCGGCATTCTGCAGGGTGGGCCAGATGGCTTCGGCTGCCATCCTGGCCATGGGGTCGTTGCCCGCATACAGGCCGGCCAGCGGTGCGAGCGTGAGGTTCAGCATGCCTGCGCCAACGATCCCCAGGATGGCGTACGCGACGACCCCGGTCAGGGCAATATCTGCCAGTACGCCCACGCGCTGGCGCATCCGTCCCCAGAGATAGCCGCCAACGGCCAGGAACGGCAGATACCAGCCGAGGATGTCGGCCCACATCGACAATCGATAGAGGTTCTGCGACCCCGGAGCGAATGCAAGCATCGCGACGGGACGTTCGAGAACCTCGACATCGAAATTGGCCGCGGCAGCGTACAGCACCGCCATGCCCCAGCCGAGCACCGCGCCGATCACGGCCAGCCAGCCGACGAAGCGGCGCGGGTCGTTAACTGTCATTTGTTGTGTCATGGTCTGACTCCTGCTTATCGGCTTGCGATGAATTGCGCCAGATCTTCGATATCCCGTTGCGACAGCCGACCGGCCATCGCCGCCATCACACCGGCGGCATCGCGGCGCGTGCCGCTCCTGAAGTTCGTAAGCTGATCGACCAGGTAGTCGTAGCCTTGCCCGGCCAAGCGCGGATACGCGTCCTTCCCCTCCAGCTGCTGTCCGTGGCAGGCGGCGCAATTGTTGGCCTTGGCCAGCGCTTCGCCACGTGCCACGCGCGCCGCATCGCCATGGAAGGACGTGTTCGGCAACGGCGTCATCTGCGAGAAGTGCGTCACTAACGATTCGAACTCGCGCTCCGACAGGCTGAGCGCGAATGGCGTCATGGTCGGATCGCTGCGCTCGCCACTGGCGAATGCCCTGAGCTGCGTCCTGAGATAGGCCTCTTTCTGACCCGCCAGACGCGGATAGGCCTGGGTGCGCGCGTTGCCTTCGAAACCGTGGCAGTAAATGCAGGCATCGCTGGCACGCGGCCATGGACCGTTCATACGTGCGTTGTCGCTCGAGATCCGGTCGATCTCGTTGCTCACTCGCAGCAAGCCATAGAATTCCGGTCCGTAGACGATGCCGGCTACCACGACGACAGCTGACAGCAGCCAGCCCGACGCGATGAGCATCCGCTTGCCGCGGCTTCGTGATTTCGTTGTGCTATTCATCATGCCCTCCCCCCGGCCACGGCCTGCAGCGCCTGCAATGCCGCCTTATGGCCGGACCGCACTGCGCCGTCCATGTAGCCCGCCCAGATGTCCGCCGTTTCCGTGCCCGACCAGATCAGCCGGCCGACCGACGGATGCAAGGCTTCACCGTACTTCGTGAGGAAACCGGGCGGCATCGGCGAGACGCAGGTCAGCGTCCATTTATCCGCCTTGAGCCAGTCGCGCTGATGGAACGCGACGGGATGCAGCGCTTCGTCTCCGAATGCCTCGGCATAGATGCGCGAGAGCTCGGCCTCGGCCGCCTTCGGGTCGGACGGCAGCATGCTGATGTGCACGAACGCGTTGATCACGCCGAACGAGAGATCCTCCGGCGAGTTGTCATATGCCCATAACACCGGTCCCTTCGGTTGAAAGATCCAGCCGTTCAAGCCCTTGTCGCGCCAGAACGCTTTCTTGTAGACATGCGTCGTCTTGCGCCCGGGCGCAAACGCAGGCCAGCGCCGCTGCATTTCGTGGCGTTTTTCCGGCAGCGGCGGATCGAAGGCGATCTGGTTGCACAGCGGCGGCGAGAGCGCGACGATCACGCTGCGCGCGCGGATCACGCCGTTCGGGGTATGAATCGCGACCGGTCCGTTCTGCCAGTTCTCGATGCGCAGCACGGGAGTCGACAGACGGACCTTGTCGCCCAGCGCCTGCGCCATCTTGATCGACAGGATCTGCGAGCCACCTGAGAGACGGGTCTGCTGCGCACCGTCCTTGACCGCTTCGAGCCGGTCGTAATTGCATTCGGCTGAATTGACCATCGACAACCAGTGCAGGAGCGACAGCCTCGCCGGCGTGGTGCCGCCGGTGATCTCCAGGCCGGTCGACCAACCGATCTGGTCTGCCGGTGCAATGTTCTTTTTCGCCAGCCAGTCGCCAACCGACAGCGCGTCGAACTCGGCGGCGCGCGGCGACTTCCACGGCGCGCCGGACGGCACGCTCCTGGCCAGCTCCTCGAGTTCGTGCGCGACCTTCGGATCCGTGCCGAACCCGCCCTCGGTATCGACTACGGCACGTGCGCCGCCGGCGAGCATCGTGGACTTGCCCTGCCAGTAGGTGGGAAACGTGCCGACACCCAGCTCGCGGGCCAGGTCGGCGACCGCGGTCTGGCCCGGCCCGATCCATTGGCCGCCCGCTTCCGAGAAATAGCCTTTGCCGAGATCGTGGTTGAGGGTGCGTCCGCCGACACGGTCGCGCGCCTCCAGCACCACGAACGTCTCGCATCCGGCACGTTTCAGGTCACGTGCCGCGGTCAGGCCTGCCAGCCCGGCGCCGATGATGGCAACCTCGAGCACATCGCGCTCATCGCTTGCGGCACTCGCCGCGCGCGCCACCTTCGGCAGTACCGCGGCCGTCGCCGCTGCCGTCACCGACGCGGCCATACCGAGAAAGCCGCGACGCGTGAGCGCGGCCGTCTCCGGCGCCTCATCGCGTTTCCTTACAACATCGTCCATCTTGTCTCCTGCCTGACTTGAAAAATTGGGAGCGCTATCGGCTTGCGATGTATTGCGCCAGGTCCTCGATATCCTGTTGCGACAGCGCTCTGACGATCGCCGGCATCGCGCCGGTGGCATCGCGTCGTGCACCGCTCTTGAAGCGCGTGAGCTGATCGATCAGGTAGTCGTGGCCCTGCCCGGCCAATCGCGGATAGATGTCTTTCCCTTCCAGCCGCTGCCCGTGACAGGCGGCGCAGTTGTGGGCCTTGACCAGCGCTTCGCCACGTGCCACGCGGGCCGCGTTGGCATGGAAGGTCGTGTTCGGCAGTGGCGCCGTCTTCGAGAATTGCGCCACCAGGCTGTCCAGCTCGCGCGGCGACATGCTCAGCGCCATCGGCGTCATGTTCGGATCGCTGCGTTCGCCGCTGGCGAATGCCGCGAGCTGCTTCTTGAGATACGGCTCCGGTTGACCCGCCAGGTGCGGATAGGTCTGGCTGCCCGCATTGCCTCCGTAGCCATGACAGCCAATGCACGCTTCGCTAGGACGCGGCCATGTACCGCCGGCACGTGTGTCATCCTGCGAGATCTGGTTGACCTGCTTACCCAACTGCAGCAACCCGTAAAGTTCCGGCCCGTAGACGATGCCGGCGACCACGGCCACCGCCGTCAGCAGCCAACCCGACAGGACGACCATTTTTCTGGAACGGCTGCGCGTCTTTACGGTATTCATCATGCCCTCCCCGCGGCCGCGGCTTGCAGCGCCTGCAATGCCGCCTTGTGGCCGGAACGCACTGCGCCATCCATGTAGCCCGCCCAGATATCGGCCGTTTCCGTGCCCGACCAGATCAGCCGGCCGACAGTCGGATGCAAGGCTTCACCGTACTGGGTAAGAAAACCGGGTGGCATCGGCGAGACACAGGTCAGCGTCCATTGATCCGCCTTACCCCAGTCGCGGTCGTGATACGCGACGGGATGCAGCGCTTCGTCGCCGAGCGCCTGGGCATAGATGCGCGTAAGCTCGGCCTCGGCCGCCTTCGGGTCGGATGGCAGTAGACCGTTGTGCACGAACGCGTTGATCACACCGAACGAGAGATCCTCCGGCGAGTTGTCGTACGCCCATAACACCGGCCCCTTGATTTGAAAGATCCAGCCACTCAGACCCTTGTCGCGCCAGAACGGCTTCTTGTAGACATGGGCCGTCTTGCGCATCGGCGCATATGCGGGCCAGCGCCGCTGCATCTCGCGGCGTTTTTCCGGCAGTGGAGGATCGAAGGCGATCTGGTTGCACAGCGGCGGCGAGAGCGCGACGATCACGTGGCGCGCACGGATCACGCCATTCGGGGTGTGGATGGCGACCGGTCCGTTCTGCCAGTTCTCGATGCGCAGCACGGGGGTCGACAATCGGACCTTGTCGCCCAGCGCCTGTGCCATCCTGATCGACAGGATTTGCGAACCGCCGGAGAGACGGGCTTGCTGCGCACCGCCGCTGGTGCCCTCAAGCCGCTCGTACTTGCAATCGGCCGAGTTGATCATCGACAGGTAGTACAGGAGCGACAATTTCGTCGGCGTGGTGCCACTCGTAAGCCGCAAGCTCGCTGACCAATCGATCTGGTTCTCCGGTGCAATGTTCTTTTTCGCCAGCCAGTCGCCGACCGACAGCGCATCCAACTCGGCGGCGCGCGGCGACTTCCACGGCGCGCCGGACGGCACGCTCCTGGCCAGCTCCTCGAGTTCGCGCTGAAACTTCAGATCCGTGCCGGGTACGCCACCGAGCTCGATCGCAGCGCGTGCACCGCCGGCCAGCATCGCGGACTTGCCCTGCCAGTACGTGAGAAACGTGCCGACGCCCAGCTCGCGGGCCAGGTCGGCGACCGCGGTCTGGCCCGGCCCGATCCATTGGCCGCCCGCTTCCGAGAAATAGCCGTTGCCGAGGTCGTGGTTGAGGGTGCGTCCGCCGACACGGTCGCGCGCCTCCAGCACCACGAACGATTCGCATCCGGCACGTTTCAGGTCACGTGCCGCGGTCAGGCCTGCCAGCCCGGCGCCAATGATGGCAACCTCGAGCACGTCGCGCTCATCGCTTGCGACACTCGCCGCGCGCGCCACCTTCGGCAGACCCGCTGCCGTCGCCGCTGCCGTCACCGACGCGGCCATACCGAGAAAGCCGCGACGCGTGAGCGCGGCCGTCTCCGGCGCCTCATCGCGTTTCTTTACAACATCGTCCATCTCGTCTCCTGCCTGACTTGAAAAATTGGGAGCGCTATCGGCTTGCGACGTATTGCGCCAGGTCCTCGAAATCCCGTTGCGACAACGGACCGGCCATCGCCACCTTCGCCCCGGTGGCATCGCGGCGCGCGAGTTATTGAAGTAATGGATCGCAGCGTATTACTCAGAACCACTGCTCCGGCATGGTCAAAGGGGTTGTTTCCACCGGATTGAGAACGGCGAGCCAGGCGGCTACCTTGGGCATCTCCCATCCGAAGAAGTAGTCGCACGCCGCGAGCTTGCCGCGATGGAAGTCGCTTCCGGTCGGGCCGCTCTCGAGCGTATTGGCCACAATCGCCTGATCGAGCCAAATCCAGCCGACGACGACATGGCCAAATGCTTCAAGGTAGGCGGCCGCATTCGCCAGCTGGAGCTCCGGGTCGTCAAGCCGGTGCAGCTTGCCGGTGACGATGCGGATGCGCTCCCACGCGCATTCGAGTGTGCTGGCATGACGTTGGAGCGCTTCGGTCGACCGCGCTCTGGAGACCGTGGCGGAGATTTTCCTGTCCAGAACCGTCATGGCGGCATCGCCGTTTGCACGGGTCTTGCGGCCAAGCAGGTCGAGCGCCTGAATGCCGAATGTGCCTTCGTGTATCGGGTTGAGCCGGTTGTCGCGATAGAACTGCTCGACGTTGTATTCGCGCGTGTACCCATAACCGCCGTGAACCTGAATGGCGAGATCGTTGGCGACGAGGCCCCATTGGGACGACCAGCTCTTGACGACGGGGGTGAGCAGATCAAGCAGGCATTGCGCCTCTTCGCGGCCGTGGGCGTCTTCCAGCGAGTGAATATCGTCGCTGAGACGAGCCGCGTACAGACATAACGCGAGCGCACCGGATACATACGCCTTCTGTGCCAGCAGCATGCGCCGGACATCGGCATGACGAATGATGGGGACCTGGGCGGATGTGGGCGATCGGTCGCCGCGTGTCCGCCCCTGCAGGCGCGTTTTCGCATAATCGAGCGCGTGCAGATAGCCTGTATAGCCAATCGCGGCGGCGCCGAGGCCGACCGAGATACGCGCCTCGTTCATCATGTGGAACATGTAGGCGAGCCCTTTGCCGGGCTCGCCAAGGATCTCTCCGATTGCGCCAGCCTCGCCTTCCGGACGGTAGCGACCTTCGCCGAAATTCAGCAGGCAATTAACGGTGCCGCGGTAACCCATCTTGTGATTGATGCCGGCAAGGACGACATCGTTTCGCTGCCCCGGCTGCCCGTCGGCGTTGATCAACTTGCGCGGAACGGTGAACAGCGATATGCCTTGAACCCCTGGAGGAAGCTGGCCGTTCTCGTCGGGAATCTTCGCCAGCACCAGGTGGACGATGTTCTCGGAAAGCTCATGATCGCCACCGGAGATCCACATCTTGTTGCCGAACAGGCGGTAGCGACCATCGCCACTGGGGACCGCACGCGTCCGAATATCGGCAAGACTCGACCCGGCTTGTGGCTCCGACAGGCACATCGTGCCAAAACACCGGCCTTCTGACATGGCCTTGACGTAGTGTTCCACGCGCGCCCGTTCGCCGTGGGCAATCAGCAGATTTGCGTTGGCGATGGTGAGAAGCGGATAGCCTGCCGTTCCAGTATTGGCCGCAAACAAATAGGCCATGCCGGCGCGCTCTACGGTGCTCGGCAAGCTCATGCCGTTCCACTCGGCAGGGAACGCGGCGCTGACCAGGCCGGCGTCTGCAAATGCCCGCAATGCGACCCCAACCTCCGGGTTGATGGTGACGCGTTCGCCATCAAATGCGGGTTCGTTGCTGTCGTTCTTCTTGTTATGTGGTTTGAAGAGATCCGTGGCGAGAGATTCGTACACATCCAGCACGGATGTGTAGTCGAATCGATCCTGCCCGGCAAACCGTTGCCGACTGGCAAGAGACTCGACTTGCAGCCAGTCGAAAAGGATGAACTCCACGTCGCGGCGGGAGAGGATGAGTTCGCTAGTCATGGAATCGAATGAACGGGTTTTGGGTCCTTCGCGAGTTTTTGAATGTCTTCAATAAACTAAGGAATGCAAATTGATATGATCAAGACGATCGACCGAAGAAGCATTGCGGGCGTTATGTGTTGATCAGCGTCAGCCACTCCGTCCCGCGCAGCCCGTGGGAGGGACTGATGCACTGGCGCTAGTCGAAGCGGCCGACCTCAACAAAGTCGTCCTGCTTGAGCAACGACTGCGGGTCCGACATCAACCCGTTGCGTTCGACGAACCCCGCATAGGTCGTGCTGCATGACCATCCAAGCAGCCTCTGCATTTCCTCAGGAAAGCGCTTGACTCGCTCGATAGGCAAAGTCAGGTAGTGGTTCTCTTCCTGTCGCAAGATCGCGAGGTCATACGACATCGTCAGTCCCGTGCGCGGGGCGTTGCTACGGTTCTGACCGCCTCCGTGATACGTCGAACCAATGAATATCAGTGCGTCGCCGGCGTCCATCGAGGTCGGGATGGCCTCTTCTTGCTTTGGCATGCGTTCGTCATCCCACTTGTGGCTCCCCGGGATGACCAAGGTCCCGCCGTTCTCTTCGGAAAAATCGGTGATGGCGATCATGATCTGCACGCGTGCCTCCCGGTTGTATCCGGGGTGCCGCCAAAGCCAGACCGAATCGTCACGGTGCAAGGGTTGCACGCCTTGACCCGGTCGAATCTGAATGGCTTGCGTAACGCCCACCTGAATATCGGGAGCTACGTCGACCTGGTTTTCACCGCTCCAGACCTTGATCGGCGTCTGCAGGATGAGGCGCGCGGTTTCGAGATACAGAGGGTTCAGCGCGACGTCGACCATATGGTCGGTTCGCGCAAACAGACGTGACAACCTCCGTGTTTGTGCACCTGCGAAGTATTCGTCCACCCCGTTCGGGGTAGTCTCGAGCAAGGGAAGAAGATCCTTCTTCAGGTTCTCGAGCAGGCTTGGGCTGAGGAACCCTTTTACGATCGCACCGCCGTCCTCTTTGATGACCGACGCAAGTTCTGCGGGCGTAGCTGAATTGGGGAATCGCTTGACGGACATGGTTTTACCTCACGACGAGGTTAATGATTGAACAAATGTGAGCGCGTTCAGCTTCATGACTTCCACGCTCTTCCGAAATTGCCGTATGCATCGTCGGCTACATGTCAGACGACAGTGCCTTTACATCCAGCTCAGGACCTGGCCGCCATCGACGACAATCACCGAGCCGGTCATGTAGCTGCCCGCATCGGACGACAGCAGCAGGGTCGCCCCGTCGAGCTGCTCGACCTCGCCGATCTTGCGCATCGGGATACGCTTGATCAGGTTCTCCTCCAGCCCGTTCTCTTCGAAAGACGCATGCATATCCGTCCTGAAGTTTCCGGGGCAAAGTGCGTTGACCCGAACCCCCTTTCCTGCGAGTTCGAGCGCCATGGATTGCGTCAAACTGATCAGCGCGGCTTTGGAGGCTCCATAACTGGTCATGTATCCACCCGCACGCAAGCCGGACGTCGAAACGACATTGATGATGGAGCCACTGCGTCGCGCCGCCATTCCGTTGGCCGCCTGCTGAGCGAGGAGAAATGCGCCACGAAAATTGATATCGAAAACCCGATCGATGTCTTCCGCTCGCTGAGAAAGAAAGCGCTCGGTGTAGATGACACCTGCGTTGTTGAACAGGATGTCGATCGGCCCGCCAACCTGGCTCTCGGCTTGAGCCCACGCTTGCGCAATCGAACCCGGGTCGCTCACGTCGAGGGGCACGCTGGACGCAGCGTGCCCCTCTGCGCGCAGCCGTTCCACATGGGCCTCCAGCAGACTGGCACGTCGGGCGGCAAGAACAACGCTTGCGCCCGCCTCCGCCATCAACTCTGCAACATGCAAGCCAATGCCACTGGAAGCACCGCTGATGAAGGCCGCCTTGCCATGCAAACTGAACAAGGATTGAATGTTGTTCATTGATGTCTCTTCATGAATCGTTTGGGTCACTTCGTGGCGGATACGGCTGCGGTGCCCACTCGCGACGCTTACTCCTTCGTCCACCCGTTTTGATAAAGCTGGCTTGCCAGACCGCCCAGTCGCGCCGTGAGGATATAGTTCTCACCGTCTTCGATCAGCGCCGACCGGACATCACGGAAGATCTTCTCGATCGGATACTCGCGCGTGGTTCCATTGCCGCCGAACAGCTGGAGCGCTTCTTGAGCGATCTTCATCGCCTCTTCCGTCACGCTGACCTTGGCCTGCGCGCTCGCGTAAGGATGGGTCTGCGGCGACATCCGCGCGAACGCGAGGCTGCGGCGCGCAACAGCACGCGCCATTTCCAGTCGGCGCAGCATGTCGCCCAAGCGCAGTTGCGTCATCTGATGCTCGATGAGGAAGCTCCCGCCCTGCTTGCGCTCGTGACAATAGGCCAGCGCCAGTTCGAATGCAGCGCGGGCAGCACCGGTGAACACCTGGCACATATGCGTTCCGGCGTACGACCACGTCGTAGCCAAGGTGCCGAGGAATTCATCCTTCAGCGCAATGGCGAAGCGCTTCGGCACCTTGACGTTGTCAAAGAAGATTTCACCCTGCGGCAGCGCGCGCTGGCCGATCTTGTCCAAGGGTTTGCCGCGCGAGATCCCCGGCAAATCGAGCGGAATGATCAGCCCGATGCCATTCGTCTGGGTGGCGTTTTCTCCGGTGCGGTAGAAGCCGTCACCGTAATCCGCCGCCATGTAGGCAAGCGCGACCTGCGCCACCGAGCCGTTCGACACCCACGACGAATACTGCCCGTTGATGATGATTTCGTCGCCAACGACCTTCGCGGTGATGTTCCCCACCGGCTGCTTGCCGTACGCGCTGATTTCCTCGCGGTAGAGCGTCACGGCATCGGAGCCGCGGTCGGGCTGCGTGCTCGACCAGCAGCCGATCTTGCCCGTGCACATGTCGATCAGTTCCTGGTTGCCGACTGCCTGGGCCATCGTCAGCGGCAGACCCGCAACGCCAATCGAAATGGCGAGGCCCGAATCGCCCCACCCGAGCTCCTCACCAATGATCGACTCGATCCGGATGGCGACTTCGGGCGGAAACTGCGCGATCAGTTGCGGGTCGAGCCCGAGCTTGGTGGCCTCGATCACGGCCGTCCAGTACGGAGACCCGAGCGCAATCACGTCCTCCGGTGTCATGCGATCGAGCTCCCGGCCAATCGGGCGCAATACGTCTCGCGCAAAGCGATGGACGGTGCTCTGGATCGCGCGTTCCTCTTCGCTCAACGGCGTCTCGAAACCGGTCGGCCAGACCGACGGCAGCTCCACGTTTTTTTTCAGGCGAATCATGTTGTGCTCCTCCTTTCCTTTTGCAGTTAAAGCGCTCGCCTTCAGGCTGCGGCGTCGCGCACCTTACGGTTCACCCGATCGTCCAATGTGTTCGCTCCTGTCAATACCCCATTGATGAGACACCATCGGAACGGCTCAGGCGGTAGCGAGGGCGTGTCGTGACGCAACGCTGTCAGCAGCGGTGGCTCGGTACCGTGAATCTGCTGGGCAATCATGTGCCCCACCATGGATTGACTTGCCAAGCCATGCCCCGAACACCCGGCGGTGTAGTAAATGTTCTGGTTCGGCCCGGTTGTGCCGACCACGGGAAGCGCGTTGCCGGCGGAGCTGATATAGCCGCTCCAGCAGTGCCGCAATGCAACGTCCTTCAAGGTCGGCAGGCGCTCATGAAGGCCCGTCCTCAACTCACGATACTGATCGTAGGCGGGCACATTCGGCGTCTCAGACCCGTATGGATAGTGGATACGCTTGACGGTCGAGATGATCGTGTTGCGTGCCGTCAGGCGGAAGCTTTCCATGCTCCAGTGGCCGGTCACGATGCCTTCTCGCCTTGGCCAACCCAGCGATGCCAGTTGCTCTTTGGACAGCGGTTCGGTCTCGATCGCCGAGATCCGCAATGGCACCACCTTGTTTGCGAGCACACCGAGCTGCGGGGTGTAGGCATTGGTGGCAAACATCAGCACCGGCGCGCTGACGCTACCGCGCGGAGTCTTCACCTGGATGACCGGGCCTTCGGTGTAAGACAGCAGCGGCGTGTTCTCGTAAAGCTTCACGCCAGCTCGGAGCGCAGCGCGCCGCAGCCCCATCACGTATTTGCCGGGGTGGAGCGTGCCGCCGATCGGTGTGTATTCGCCAAACAGAAACGCAGGTGGGATCCCGCGCGCGCGCATCTGCGCCTGATCCAGAAACTCCGACTTGTGGCCGTGTTCGACGCCAACCTGCATATCCGCGCGGATCCTCTTCTCCTGCGCCGGATGGACGCCCGCACGGATCCAGCCGGACTGGACGTATTCGCAGTCGATATCGTGTTCCTTGAGCTTGTCTTCGACGAAGCCGACGGCGTCGTCGTAGTAGCGGACGATCTGCGTCGCGCGCTCTTTGCTGATGCCCTTGAACATGAGGTCGTATTCGAGCGCCATGGCGCCGGCCACATAACCCGCGTTGCGTCCGCTTGCACCGAAGCCCGGAAACTCACGCTCGATGACAACCACTTTCGCGCCCTGCTTGGCGAGCTCCAGTGCCGCGGAAAGGCCCGCGAACCCCGCGCCGGCAATTACCACGTCCGCGCTGACATCGCCCTCGAGCGCGGGCTGCATGTCATCAGGCTTTTCCACCCAGCCACCCAGCGCACGATATTTTTCCAGGTCGGCTCGCTCTTTGCCGTCCTCCGCCCGTTTCGTGCGCGCACTTTGCATCGCCGCCACGGCTGGCACGGCAACGGGTGCGGCTGCCGCGCCTTTCACCGAATTGCGTGGGGTCATTTCTGCCCCCTCGGCCCGCCCTTCCGGCTTTGTGTCGAGATCCATGCTCATTTCAATCTCCGTCAATCCTTGCTCAAAATGTGCACGGCAAGCGCGGCTTCTTCGATTCCCTGGAAGCCTCCGCCGTTTTCCTGAATGGCATGACGCGCGCCCTGCACTTGACGTTCGCCCGCCTCGCCACGCAACTGCGTGACCAGTTCGTAGAGCTGACCGATACCGGTTGCGCCTAACGGGTGTCCTTTCGATTCGAGGCCACCAGACGTATTGATGGGGATGCGCCCGCCGATCGTAAAATCCCCGCGCTCAGCGGCGGGGCCGCCTTGGCCTAGCGGCACCAGCCCCAGGTTTTCTGCCTGGACGATCTCCCCCATCGCCGATGCGTCGTGCACCTCGGCAACGTGCATGTCTTCCGGGCCGAGGCCGGCCTGCTCGTACGCCTGCAGGGCGGCCAGACGACCGATGTTCCTTTCCGGCTCGTCGATGCCCCGGTGCGTGAAGCTGCGGATCACGCTTGCCGCGACGCGAATGCAACGTTTTCGGTCTGCACCAATGCGCCGCAGTCCCTCTTCGGTGCAGAGGATCACCGCAGCTGCGCCGTCCGAGATCGGCGCGCACATCGGCAGCGTGATCGGGTAGGTGATCGGCGCCGCCGCGAGCACCTCGTCGATCGTGAACGGCTTGCGGAACTGCGAGTACGGGTTGTGCACCGAGTGCCCGTGGTTCTTCGCCGAGACGGCCGCGATCTGGCGCTGCGTCGTGCCATAGGTCTTCATGTGATACCGGCACAGTGCGGCATAAACCGACATGAAGCGACTGTAGGGCAGTTCGGATTCCGAGCCAGGGGGCGGCTCGATGCCCTCGCCTAGCTTCACCAGCGTCGCGAAGTTTTCCTCGACGCGCGACACATCCCACCCGCCGTCGAATAGCGCGAAGGCCTTCGCCTTGTCCGGAACGTTCATCTTCTCCGCGCCGATCGCCAGCGCCGTATCGCACGCGCCGGCCTTCAGGCTTTGTATTGCCAGGTGCACGGCGGTGCTGCCGGAGGCGCAGGCATTCTCGACGTTGAACATCGGGATGCCTTCGAGCCCGATCTTGCTGAACACCACCTGACCCGGGATCCCTGTCTGCCCCTGGAGCGGGCCATTCGTCATGCCGGCATAGTAAGCCGTGCCAATCGCATCGGCGCTGCAGCCCGCGTCCTGCAGCGCACCACGCAGCGCCTCGCCTGCAAGGTCATCGATACTGCGTTCGAGGTGCCGGCCGAATACCGTCATGGCGATACCGGCAATGTAGATGTTGGTCATGGTTGTCGCTCGGCTCAGATCTTGCGTTGCAGGCCTTGCCAGTACTGCTCGCGCAAGTCCTTCTTCAATACCTTGCCGACCGTGCTGCGCGGCAGCGCGGCGACGAAGTCCACGCTCTTCGGCGCCTTGACCGAACCAAGCTTCTCCTTGCACAGCGCGACAAGTTCTTCCGCGCTCACGCTCTGTCCGACGTTGAGTTCCACGACCGCCTTCACCGCTTCACCCCACTTCTCGTCGGGCACGCCGACCACCGCACAGTCCTGCACCGCCGGGTGTGCCCAGATCACCTGTTCGACTTCGCTCGGGTACACGTTGAAGCCGCCGCTGATGATCATGTCCTTCTTGCGGTCGGTGATGTGCAAGTAACCATCGGCATCGAGATGACCGATGTCGCCGGTGTGCAGCCAGCCGTCGACGATCGTCTCCGCGGTCTTGTCCGGCGCCTTGTGATAGCCCTTCATGATCAGATCGCCTCGCACGCAGATCTCGCCCGTCTCGCCTTGTGGCAGCACCTCGCCCTGATCATTCATGATCTCGACGCGGATCAGCGGGTTCGGACGGCCGACCGAGGACAGTCGCTCATCGGACGCGATCTTCCCGTCGACAAAATGCTCGGCCGGCGTCAGATACGAGATCGAAGCCGGGGCTTCTGTCTGGCCGTACCCGCCGGCCATGACGGGGCCGAACACCTCGATCGCGCGCTTGAGTTTCTCCACCGACATCGGCGAGGCACCGTAGAAGAAGTACCTGAGCGACGAGAAATCCTGCTGCTCGATGCCCGGAATATCGAGCAGGCGATAGATGACCGTCGGCGGGAGGAAGAATTCCGTGACCCGGTGCTTTGCGATGGCGGCGAGCAGCAGAACGGGATCGGGTTTCGGGAGCACGACCACGGTGCCGCCACGTGCGGTGCAGGGCAGCGACAACATTCCGGCGGTGTGCGTCATCGGTGCCGCGGCGAGATTCACGGGGCGCTGCGTGCCATATGGGAACGCGATCATGGACTGCGCGAAGTACGCCTGAAACGCGCGATGCGAGTTCATCACGCCCTTCGGCGCGCCTGTCGTGCCACCGGTGGCCGACAGCGTGACGATGTCGTCCATGTCGTAATCGACGCGCGGCAGGGTCGCCGGCTGGCCTGCACTCCACGTTGCAAGCGACGGTGCCCATGGCAATTCAGCATCGATGCACACCCACAGCCTCACTTTCGGCAAGCTGGCGCGCAGTTCTTCGATGATCGAGGCGAAGGCCTGGGTGAAGAACAGTGCCTCGCAGTCGAAGGCGTCGAGCACGTACTGGTTCTCGGCGGGTGCATTGCGCCCGTTGACGGGGATGTACACCATGCCGGCGCGCCACATGCCGAGCGCGCAGCCCCACCCGATCACGTCGTTGTCTGCCCAGACCGCGGCCTTCGCCTCCTTCTCGAACCCGGAAGCGAGCAGCCCGTTAGCGACGCGGCACGAAAGCTCGCCAACCTCCTGGAACGAGAAACTGCGCTCGCCCTGGATATACGCGATGCCGTGGGGATTGATGCGCCATCCACGGTCGAAAAAATCAATGATTGCCATTTGCGTATGCCTTGGAATCCATACCAGGTCGATCGGGTTACAACTGCGAGATCGTCGCGCGCGCCAGCCCGCGCTGCTCCAGGAACCCGAGCAGGTAACGGTGCCCAAACGCCTTGGAGCCGGACGCGAAACCGACCTTGGCGATCTCGCCGTCGATGAGCTTGATGGCGCCGGCAACCTGAAGCGCCCCGGTCGAGATATACGGCGTGGTGCCGTGCAAGGTCGCCCGCACCGCCGCAATCTGACCGCGTCCGATTGCGAAATCGACAGTGCGATGCAGCGACGTGCGTTCGCGCGGCGGCATGGCCGGCGTGGTCGAATCGACGATCTGCTTGAGCACCACATCCTGCTGCTCGCGCGGCAGGTTCGCGTACTCCGCCTCCCACTTCTGGCCGAGTGCATGCACCGTCTGCATCACGTTGTTGTCGTAGAAGCCCACACACGAAATGCAACTGCGCACGCGCGGATCGTTCTCGAAGTACACCGGCAGCGACGTGCCGCTCCACGGCAGCGCAAACACCGGTTGCAGGAAGTCAGGAGAGGAGACATTGAACGAGGCATGCTTGTCATGCGGCACCAGCTTCTTTTCCCACAGGTAGCACGCTTCCTGGCGATAGGTATCGAAGATGGTTGCCGTGGACCCCACGCTCACGCCGGCGCTGCCACCACGCGGACCGCGCGCCAGGGTCGCCGTCTCCAGTGCATCAACGCCCGGCGTCTCGAGCGCCAGTTCGGCGGCGATTTCCGCGAACGAGTACATGTACGCGATCGACGGCGACACCAGCAGCCCGGCCTGCCGGTACAACTCGCCAAAGCCGTCGCGCACTGCGCGGACATGGCTCTGCTCACCGCTTGTGTCGAGATAATGACAGCCGGCCTTGAGCGCCGCTTCGACGGCAACGGGCCCGAAATTGCTGAACGGCCCGACGGTGTTGCACACGACCTTCGCGCCGCGGAAAGCCTTGATGAGCGAATCGACATCGTGATCCGCTTCGATGATCTCGTAGTCGGCGGATTCAAGACGCACGACGCGCTGGGCCATCATTTCCTTCGTGCGGCCAGCATTGCGCGCCACCGCGGTGAACGGGATGTTCTGGTCGATCAGCCAGTCCATGATCAACATGCCGGTGTAACCGCTTGCGCCGTAGACGACGACGGGGTGCTTTGCCATGGTTGTCTCCTGATACCTCTGTGTTAAGGGTTGGGTTGATCAAACGTCTTCACCAAAAATCAGATGCTATACGTATCATCGGCCTAGTAATTACGTATCGACGGCCTAATAGTAGAGGCGAATCGGCCTACATTCAAGGCGACGGCAGTTAGGGGAAACACCAACTGCCCCCCACAAACGATGTCGCATCGGGTGCCGATGGGACCGTGCGGCGGCGCAGCAGCCGAAACGCTCAGGCGATTGGCTGTAGCCACAGGTCATCTGGAACCCTTGACCGGAGAATTTGGGACGAAGGCAGGATCTGCCGCCCAATCCACACGAGTCGGAGCTTGACGGGAGCACCTGCCCACTCACGTGCTCGCTGTTCATACGTGCAAGCATGGAAAAACACAGCGGCGTTTTGCTCTTCCATCGGATAGGCCTATAATTTCGTACCGTTTTGTGTGAGTTTCAGGAGAGCCGACGTGCAAAAGAGGGCAGTCAAGCAAGAAATCCCTGACCATTCCGAGGAAGCGAAACCGGGCATGCAGCCGGCAACGCAACGAAATCGGGAACTACGCATCAGGGAGATCATTGATGCCGCCCGCCAGGTGTTGCAGGAGGATGGTTACGCCAGGTTCGCGACGCGCCGCGTAGCGGATCGCGTTGGCATCACACATGGAAATCTCCAGTACTACTTTCGAACGACGGAAGATTTGCTGCGCACGGCGCTCTCGGCCTATGTGAGCCAGGTCATGGAGGACTACACGGCGATCGCGAGTCAGCCGGGTATTGGCGCTGCGCAACGTTGCTCCGCCCTGATCAGTCGTATTTTTCAGAACATCAACGAGACCGATCTGCCAAAGTTCATGGTTGAGCTCTGGGCTTTCGCGTGGCATGAAGCCTATGTAGCGGAGCTGGTGAAGGAGATGCAGGCGCGGTTTCGAAGCATCTTTGTGAAGTTGCTGTCAGAACTCCACCCGACGTTGACTAGCGAAGAGTGCCTGGTGCGTGCCGTCGTTATCGGCGCGCAGGTGGACGGAATGACGATATTCGCGTCCCACGGCGCTTACCCGGGGAGAGACTATATCGAGTTCGTTCGCGTGGCGAAGCGCGCGGTAAAAATGATTGTTAGCGCTTCGCCGCAAGTGCTGAAGTGCGAGGCGCCTCTTCGTCGTTCGCGCACTGACGCTCATGGCAGCAGCGACGCTCAGGGCGACGGCCTGGGATCTGATGGGTACCTTCAGTCACGGTTACTGGGTCTACGGGTACCGCAACCGGCTCAAGACGCCTTCTATTACCGGCCAACGGCCCAAGGGAAGCGCAGAGAAGTCAAGATCAACGAGATCGTTTCCACGGCCGCCAACCTGTTGGCGACGGAAGGCTATGCAAACTTTACCTTGGCGCGGGTGGCGAAAGAGCTTGGCATCCTGCCATCGGCGCTCCAGAACTATTTCCCGACCTTTGATGACCTGCTCCGTACGACAATGGGTGCGCTGGGGCAGGTTTATCTGGAAGGCTTCGCGGAAATTGGCAAGCCCAGCGGCAAACCGGCGCTGGAACGTCTGTGCGAAATCGCCACGCTCTTCGAGGATTCCCGTGATCTTGCCGTGTATCGACTCTGGTCAGAGCTGTGGGCACTGGCCCAGCATTCGGATATCACCCGTGAAATTGTGAGGAACGGCTACGCCGCCTACAGGGTGGTCTGCGCCGATCTCATACGGGAGATCGATTCGTCGGCGACGGCGCGTGAGTGCCTCGCTCGCGCGACACTCATCGCAGCACTGGTGGACGGTGCATTTGTGCTGAATTTTTCTGCGCAGAATCAACCTGTGAGCATGGATCGCGTATTCGAACTAATCCTCGCGATAACAGTTCGCGTCGCACATGGGCAAATTGCCACAAGCGACGCAGCGTAGGCCAAGCCGGCAGGTTTTCAGCGACGACTCCTGACAGGTTACGGCGGCGTTTCAGCCCGACGCCACTCACGAGTACGATCGTTCGCTTCCCGACGACACGATGGCTCGCTGATGAGCACGATCACGGCGAACACAAACGCGATCCGCAAAAACCGGGCATTATTGACGTTTGCCGTCGCGCGGACCGCCCGACGCACGTTTCACGCTCACTCTTTCAGACCGCGAACGATCCATGACGAATCAACCTACCCGGACCGCAACCGATCAGCCCGTCGACATGATCATCTTCGGCGGCGGCGGCGACCTGGCCGCCCGCAAGCTGCTGCCTGCGCTGTACATGGCGCATCTGCACTGCAATCTCCCGTCCGACACGCGCATCATCGCGGTCGGTCGCCGCGACTGGGGCATCGACGGCTACCGGGCGTTCATGGAGGAGCAATCGCGTCCGTTCATCGACGAGAAGGCCTTCGACCCGCAAGCGTGGAGCCGCTTCCTCGACCTGTTCCAGTACGTGCTGATCGACGTGGGTGCACCCGGCGACTATGCGCGGCTCGCCGAAGCCGCGCGCCCCGGCGCGATCCGCGTGTTCTACCTGTCGACGTCGCCGGAGCTGTTCACGACGATCTGCGACAACCTGTCCGCCGCGCAGCTCGTCGACGCGCACGCGCGCGTCGTGCTCGAAAAGCCGCTCGGACACGATCTCGCGTCCGCGAAAGCGATCAACGACGCGGTCGGCAAGCATTTCGCGGAATCGCAGATCTACCGGATCGACCACTACCTCGGCAAGGAAACCGTGCAGAACCTGATGGTGCTGCGCTTCGGCAACCCGATCTTCGGGCCGCTGTGGCAAGCGCCCAGCATTCGCAGCGTGCAGATCACGGTCGCGGAAACGGTCGGCGTCGGTAGCCGCGCCGGTTTCTACGACCATACGGGCGCGCTGCGCGACATGGTGCAGAACCACCTGCTGCAGCTGCTGTGCATCGTCGCAATGGAGCCGCCTGTGTCGCTCGATCCGGACGCAGTGCGCGACGAAAAGCTGAAGGTGCTGCGCTCGCTGCGGCCGATGGCGGTGTCCGACGTCGCGCGCGACACGGTGCGCGGCCAGTACACGGCGGGCGCGGTTGACGGCAAGCCGGTCAAGGGCTATCTCGAAGAGGACAACGTCCCCCCGGACAGCCGCGCGGAAACCTTTGTCGCGCTGCGTGCGCACATCAACAACTGGCGCTGGGCGAACGTGCCGTTCTTCCTGCGCACCGGCAAGCGGCTGCAACGACGTCAGTCGGAAATCGTGATCGAGTTCGCCGACATGCCGTTCTCGATCATCCCGAGCGGGCCGCGTCACTACGGCAACCGCCTCGTGATCCAGCTTCAGCCGGAGGAATCGATCCAGCTGCAGATGCTCGCGAAGGAGCCGGGCAGCGGCATGAACATGGTGCCCGTCAACCTGAACCTCGATCTGCAGCAGGCGATGCCGGAACGTCGCGCGGAAGCGTACGAGCGCCTGTTGATCGACGTGATTCGCGGGCGCCTCACGCACTTCATGCGCCGCGACGAACTCGAGGCGGCGTGGGCGTGGGTCGAGCCGATTCTCGACGGCTGGAAGCAACTGGGCGATCGGCCGCGTTCCTATACGGCCGGCACGTTCGGTCCGGCCGCGTCGTCCGCGCTTCTCGCGCGGGACAACATGTCGTGGGCCGAGGAAGCCTGACCTGGCGAGCGGTGGTCTGCCGAGGCGGTCGTGTCAGGCGGTCGCCTCGAGCCGCTCGCGATGACGCGCGGTGTTCGCGTCGTTGCGGTCGACCTTCACCGCATGAGGGTCGACTGCGGCTTTCGGATAAAAAGACTGACGGGAAGCGTCCACGTTACGAAGCCACGGCGACGTGGCGCACGCCTGCAAACAGCATGCGAGTGAAGAGCCAGTACGCGGCGCCTACACCGACGACCACAATGACGATCAGCAAACCTGCCGCCACACTGGCGGGGAGATGAAGGCTGCTCAATACCTGCATTGCCCCGTAAGCAAGCAGCGAGACGGAGATCATCGCCGCAATCGATGAACCCAGCAGGCGCCAGCCGTGCAGCCGCGCCAGGCCACGAGGCAGTCCACGCAGCGCGCCGGCGAAAGCCAGCGCGACTGGAATGGCTGCTGCGCCAATATAGCCTGCTACCGCCCCTGCCGGCCCGGGGCCATCGTCAAAACGGATCAGCAACATAGCCATCGCCTGCGGCATCAGAAACAGCAACGCGCACGCCAGCGTCCACGCGGCAAGACCCGCCACACGCAACCGTGCATCGACTGACGGTATCCCGGGCAATGCATCCTTGCGCAGCAGACGAGTAGCAAACCACCATGCCAGCCACGCAACCAGTGTGTAAAGCACCGGATTGACCATCGGCAACAGCATGATCACCAGTTTCTGGTAGAGCTCGTCACGATCGATGAATCCCTGCACCAGTGCGTTCGCCAGGTAACCCCGGGCAATCTCCCAAACGGCCAGAAATAGCGCATAGATAGCCAGCAATAGCGCGGGCCGGCGGAATGCCAGTTGCTCGTGCCGTTCGCCATGCCATTGCGCGATCAGGAATGCGAGACCTGCGTTGAATACGATGCCGAAGATAAAAGCGGACCCTATGATGGCCACGCGATCTTCGGGTAGTGAAGATGACGCGAGCAGCCTGTGCAGGCTATACACGAACAACAGGGTCGGGACAATGGCCGCAACGGCGGCAGCCATCCAGGGTAACGACGTGGAACGGGCATTTGCATTCATATAGGCATTACCGTGACGGGCAGGATGTTGTCGACCATTCTTACCAGGCCGTATGAGCGACGGGATTCTCGAGCCACGCGGCAGCGTGTTTGCGACCGTCTGGTTCGCCCGCCCAATCCGAAACCAGTGCGTGTGCGTCATTCAGATATTCACCCCGTTGCTGCGCCAGTACGGTGTCACCCCAACCAACAGGGGTGCCGGCCCGCGGCTCGGCATAAGGATCATCCTGGGCGACCGCGGACAGGTTCTTGATCGCGTCAGGCCAGATCGGCGCACGGCATGTCACATTCGCCATCATCCGCATGACGGTGAAGGTCAGAATCGCCGGCATGGCCAGCAGTCGCATGAAGAGCGACACGTTCATGCCGAAGCCATACAGGGAAAACAGGAACGATTCGCGCGGCGTCTCCCGCCGGGTATGAAACAGCATCGGTTTGGGCAGGTCGCGTGGGCCGTCGTTCATGTACAGGCACCAGTAGTTCCACTGGGCCAGTGCCAACCGGATTTGCGAGCCCGTCCACTCGCGGCCGATCGAGAATACCCGCGTGACGTTGCCTTGTTCGTCCACCGTGTAGTGCCGGATATGAAACACCGTGCCGTAAGGAGATTCCTCGCGATGCAGACAGAAGATCGAATCGTCCGTCCACGGGGCTTCCCATACGACATCGCCCTCGCCCGGTTTCGCGAAAAATCGTCGGTTCCTGACTGCATAGAGTTTGCGCGTTGCGCGATGGAACCGGATGGGCCGGTCGCACAGGCCAAAGAACAGGCCGCGACCGAGATTCCAGACGATCGAACCGAAAAGAAACGAAGCAAAGATTGAAAGAATAATCTCAAATATGCCACCACCTGGATAGCGAATAAATGTCAGCCAATAAATATATGGCCCAATTCCAGCTGCCAGAAAAGCAATAAAGACGGCCATGATGACCCATTGCCTGTCAAGGAACGATGGATCGATCACATCCATGAAGGTGGAGTTGATGCTGAATACCGTCCCCAAATCCTTGATTTCCGGCCCGGCTGGTTGATTGATCCGCAGGCGGTGAGCTCTATCCCACTCGGGGATGGGCGAGCCGATGCACTTTTGCATCAATCGCTCGTCCATGCGTCACCCCGCCGTCGATTTGAAGTACACGATCATGAAACCGATCACGATGGAGGTCACCAGGATCGTCCAAAGAGGCGGTAGCCAGCTAGCGATGGCTTGCCGATGAACTCGTTCGGGGCGAGCTGCGCGTTATCCGGCAGAATTTCGAGCGAATACGCAAAATCCTTCGAAAGCGATTCGGTCGCGTCAAACGCGTTCGGCAGCAGGATTTTGTAAGGTGCGTCGTTGTCCACGGACGCGAGTTGCACCAGCCGATTGTGTTGCGGACCCAGTGCCAAGTCTCTCAGTGCTTGATTGGAGTTCTGCATGATTGTTCTTCGTTTTCTTCCTCGGTCCGGGCGTGACGCCAACCGGGCTGCCCGTGAGCCCTGAAACCAGATGGCGATAATCACCGGCGATTCCGGTATCCGAGATTCGCCGTGATTTATTGCCATAAAACGAGAGATATACCACAAAGCTCCTGAACGTTACACGGTAGAAATGTCAGGGACTCTCAATGCGTCTCGTTATTTGAAAGAAAATCAGAAGCAGAATGAAATATTTGGCCGAGCAACGTCTGGTTGGCGGGATTGTCCCCACCACCGTGTAGGGTTCTGCTCGAGTGAGTTTGTAAAAGCGTCATGTCATCCTCGTACGGACCGCGGCGTGATTGTGCCAACGGCAGCCGTCGCGGCCACCGGGGAGAAACCGAAAGTGCAGTGAACCTGCCGCAGATTTTCCGCATACTGTTTGCATCGAAGCCTTGTAGGTGCGCCATGACCAGCCACCGCCGTCAGAAGGTCGGGGCTTTCCTGGGGATGCTCGCGATCCTGCTGAGCACGGTCGCGCCGATCGTTTCCCAAGTGCTTCAGCGCGCCAATGCCGATGTCCATGATCATGCGCATCACATGCATCATGGGCACCATGCGATGGCGGTCGCCCAGCTTGCCAGCACAGCGCATGCCGAGCACGCCGCGCACCATCACGGTTCCGATTCGTCGCCGTTGTTCGACGCGTGTCCTTATTGCGGACTGATCGCACATGCGCCGACCTTGCCCAGCGCGGTAGCTAATTCCGGCGTCCCGCCGCCGAAGCTCTCGTTCCGTCCGCCTGTCGTAGTCGACGCGTTTCGTCCGTACACGATTCTGACTCCGGCCCAGCCGCGCGCACCTCCTGCGTGATCCTGAACTTCGTTGACGCTTTCCAGCGATTCCGGCGATGTCGGTGCACGACGTCGCCGGAATCGCGCGTGCCTGCGCCGCGTGCGCCCTGCGAGTCCTTTCCGGCCCGCAGGGCGACCGCCGGCGCGGTGCGTGATGACAACATGATCAGGACCAAACATGCGAACCATACTCAAACGGGGCGCCGCGGTGTTGTGCGCGCTCGCGCCTTGCCTCTCCCCGGTCGATGCGTCGGCTCATGCGGTGGCCGGCAACCGGGTGTTCCCGGCGACGATGGCGGTCGACGACCCGGGCGTCGGAGACGAACTCAACCTCAACTTCGGCCACCTTCAGTCCGACACCGGCGATGGCGACAAGCAGAACACCAATACGACCACGCTCGAATGGGACAAGCGGATCACGCCGAGCTTCCAGCTTTCGGTGACGGGCACCTACGTCAACCTGAACGCGCCGAACGACGGCTCGGCACGCGGCTTCGACAACTGGCAGGTCGGCGCCAAGTACCGCTTCTACGTGAACGAAAAACACGAGTTCATGGCGTCGGTCGGCGCGTTCGCGGAGCTCGGCGGGACCGGCGCGCATTCGATCGCCAATCCGCACTCGGCCGTGACGCCGACGCTCTACTTCGGCAAGGGTTTCGGCGATCTGCCCGACAGCCTGAAATACCTGAAGCCGCTGGCGATCACGGGGACGGTCGGCCCACGCATCACGTTGAACAGCGCCGATCCGAATTCGCTGAGTTGGGGCGTCACTGTGCAATACAGTGTGCCGTACCTGCAAAGCCACGTGCAGGACATGGGGCTCACGGCGCCGTTCAACAACCTGATCCCCGTCGTCGAGTTCCCGATGAGCACCTGCACGGCCAGTCCGTGTTCGGGACAGACGACCGGGACGATCAATCCCGGCGTGATGTGGGTCAATCGCTGGGGCCAGTTCGGCGTCGAGGCGCAGATTCCCGTCAATCACGCAAGCGGAACCGGCGTGGGCGTGCTGCTGCAGGCGCATCTCTACCTCGACGACGTGTTTCCGAACACGATCGGCAAACCGCTTTTCGGCAAAGGAGAATAGCCATGCGTGAAGTCAGGCGTCGTCGGCGCGACCCGTGCGCCGTGGCCGCCGTCGACCCGAACGACCGGAAGTCGATCAGCGTCGCGTTGCCGCCCGACAAGTACACCGTGCACTGGGTGGCGGTGGCTGCGGACGGGCATCGCACGCACGCTGACTACTCGTTCAGGGTGAAGTAACGGGACCGCTAGCGCGCGGGTAGCCGACTCGCCCGCTGCAGCGGCTCGCACGCGCCGGGTATCGGCCCATCCGGCCGATACCCGGCGCCACCTCGACAGGGGCGGCAACGAGGAATCGCAACGAGCGACGCGAACGAGTTGCCAATCGTGCCGATGCGGCGCTTTCGCCCAGTGGCGAGTTAACGTCCGGCGATGTATGGCTGCAACGCCTTCAGCCAGCAGGCGACTGCAACGGCCCCGCCATCGGGAGAGCCGATCGCGCGCGCACCCAGATAGCTCGCCCGGCCCGCGCGTGGCGTCATATGTGACGTGTTTTCCGCACCGGACTCCGCGGCGCTTACCGCCGTTGCCCACGCTTGCGCGACATCGTGACCGGATTTCAGTCCACGCTCGAATGCGGTGACGGCCGGTACCAGCGCGTCGAGCATGGTGCGATCGCCGGGCTTCGCGCCCCCCAATTCGCTGATCGCGTCAGCCGCACCGGCCATCGCCGCGGCCCAGTCTTGCGCAGTCGGGTTCGGACGATCCGCCAGCGTTCGGGCCGCCCGAATCAGCGCCGTCGCGTAGAACGGTCCCGAACTGCCCGCTATCGCCCTGCGCAATGCCATGCCGAGCGCGGCGAGCGCGCTGTCGGGGGTTGCCAGAGCGGCAGAGGGCACGGCAAGAATGGCTTGCGCGGCGCGCGTCATGCTGGCCCCGAGGTCGCCATCACCGGCCTTCGAATCGAGTTCCGTGAGGATGGCTTCGTGGTCGAGCAGCGCGTGCGCGACCGCTTGCAATGCAGGCCGGAGCCTGTCGGACCATCCGTGGCCGCCATCGTCCACATCCGATGCACTGGCCTCCAGATCAGGTAACGTGGCAGCGGGCTCGATACGAATATGATGATTGATGGTCCCGACGCCCGGCCACGCGCGCGCTTCCGTGTCGGCATCCAGCAACGCGAGCATCTCATCATCCACGCGTAGCAGCGAGATGGAGCAGCCGGGCATATCAAGGGCCGACAGGAAGGTACCTGCCCACGCGCGTTCAACGGTCACATTCCGGCGCTCCAGGCTTTCGAGCGCATCCCGCAGAACGATCGACAGTTCCATCTCCGGCGTGGCGCCCAGTCCGTTCACGAGCAGTGCAACGCGTTCGCCGCTTTTCAACGCGAGGTCCTCGATGATGTTCGCGAGCAGCGTTTCCGTCAGTTCGCTCGCCTGCATCGGCGCAGTACGCTCGACGCCCTTCTCGCCATGAATACCCAGACCGAGTTCGATCTCGTCGTCCGCGAGGTGAAAGCCCGCCTTTTCCGCGCCCGGCAACGTACATCCGTCAAGCGCGACGCCCATTGTTCCAAGGTTGGCGGACGTCTTCCGTGCAATGGCGGCCACTTGATCCAGCGACCGTCCCTGGGCCGCGGCCGCTCCGGCGATCTTGTGGACCAGCACGGTACCTGCGATGCCGCGACGCTGATGGCGCTCGATTCGACCGCGCAGCGACACGTCGTCTGCCACGGTCACGATTTCAACCGGGATCCCTTCGGATCTTGCCAGCTCGGCCGCGAGACCGAAGTTGAGACGGTCGCCCGTGTAGTTCTTCACGATGAGCAACGCGCCGTTCTCTCCGCCGGTCGCGTGAATCGCCGCGAGTACGGCGTCGGTCGACGGGGACGTGAAAACCTCGCCGCACACGGCCGCACTGAGCATGCCGTTGCCCACATACCCGCCATGTGCCGGCTCATGACCGCTGCCCCCGCCCGAGATCAGCGCGACGGCGCGTTCCGACGGAACGGGGAGCCCCTGCCGGACCAGCACGTTCTCGTCGCCCAGTATGGCGACGTGCGGCGCTTGTCGCGCTATCCCTTCCAGCATCTCGCGGACAACAGCGGACGGATCGTTGATAAGTTTCTTCATTTGCAGTCTCGTAAAAAAGCGGGAGAAAGCCGCCGCTCAGGCGGCAAAAAGGTTGGACAGCGGGTCGGACAGCGCGATCACATCATCCCGGCGAGCCTCGCCACGCCGATCGCACTGATCCCTCCGAGAATCGGGCCGACGACCGGCACCCACGCGTATGACCAGTCAGACGATCCCTTCCCGGGAATCGGCAGGATCGAATGAGCGATGCGCGCACCGAAATCGCGAGCCGGGTTGATCGCAAAACCGGTCGGTCCGCCAAGCGAGAGTCCGATCCCATACACGATCAGCGCCACCGTCAGCGGGCCAAGCACACCGGTCGTGCCGACCGACTTGTTGAAGATCGCAACGACCAGAAAGACAAGGACAAACGTGCCGATGAATTCCGTGAGCATGTTCGCAAAGGGTGCGCGAATAGCCGGGCCCGTTGAGAAACAGGCGAGTTTGATTCCGGCATCTTCCGTGCTTTTCCAATGCGCGAGATACGCCAGCCAGACCAGCACTGCGCCGACAATGGCGCCAATGAGCTGCGCGCCAAGATAGGGCAACAGCTCCTCTTTCGGGAAGTGCCCCAATGCAAAGAACGCGAGTGTCACCGCAGGATTGAGGTGGCCCCGACTACCCAGCGCCACGGCAGTCACTACCCCCGCCAGCACCGCGAAAGCCCAGCCGGTAGCGATCACGATCCAGCCGGAATTTTGTCCCTTGGATTTCGTCAACAACACATTCGACACGACGCCGTTCCCCATCAACACAAGAATAGCAGTCCCAATCAATTCACCAACGAATCCGTTTTCCATGTCTCTCTCCTTCCTCGGTTTTAAATTATCTCCAGTTCAGCGCAGCGGTATGGACCGGCGCATCCCAGAGCCGTGCAAATTCATCGTCGAGCTCCGTCAGCGTGATCGAGCAACCTGCCATTTCCAGCGACGTCACATAGTTGCCGGTCAGGAAACGGGTGACCGAAATGCCACGTCCGCGCAGGATTCGTGTCGCAGCGGTCACCATCAGATAAAGCTCGACCAGCGGGGTGCCGCCGAAGCCATTGACGAGCAGCAGGCAATCGCGTCCATTTCGTGGCTCGAGATCATGGACAATCGACTCGACCAGCTCGGCCGCGATCGCATCCGCGCTTTCCAGCTTGACGCGCCGGCGGCCCGGTTCACCGTGGATACCGACACCCATTTCCATTTCATCGTCGCCGAGCGTGAACGTCGGACCACCGGCAGCCGGCACGATGCATGAGCTCAGCGCGACGCCCATCGAGCGGGTCCTGCCATTCACGGCCTGCGCCAGCGCCTGAAGCTCTTCAAGCGTCCGTCCCTCTTCGGCCGCGGCGCCCACCAGCTTCTCCACCACGAGCGTGCCGGCCACGCCGCGGCGCCCGATGGAGTAAGTCGACTTTTCGACGGCGACATCATCGTCCACGATGACGGTCAGCACCTTCCCTTCGGCGAGTTCAGCCGCCATCTCGAAGTTCATCACATCGCCTTCATAGTTCTTGACGATGAGCAGGCTGCCTGCACCGGTATCGACGTCATTGATTGCCGCTGCAATCTGGTCGGGGGTTGGCGACGTGAAAATCTGTCCCGGACATGCGGCATCCAGCATCCCGGTGCCGACGAAACCGACATGCAGCGGCTCATGTCCAGCGCCGCCCCCCGATATGAGACCCACCTTGCGTTGCCTGAGCGTTTTGCGCCGGACGAACTTTCGCTCGGCACCCAGCGTGACGATGTCTGCGTGAGCGGCAACAAAACCATCAAGCGATTCAGAAAGTACGTTCTCTGGTGCGTTGATCAGTTTTTTCACTCCGTCTCCTCCTGCTGTTGTCGTGGTGAAGCCAACGTGTTCGCCATTTGTGCAAGTGTCCGCGCGAAATCGGCGACCAGATGATCCATCCTGAGGTTCAACTCTGCGTCGTCGAGATCGGGCAGCGTCACGCTAATCGTGCGAGTCCTGTGCGCGGTGTCTGTTTGCAGGCGACGTCGCGGGTGAGCCTGGCGATAGAGATCGAGAAAAGCACTCCGCTCGGCAGCGGAAAAATGGCAGACCGAAAATATCGTGTTCAGATGGTCGACCGGGATCGGCGTCGCATACACAGGATTGGTAATCTGCGACACGAACGAACGATGTTTTCCCAGCGCCTGGGCCAGGTGCTGGCGCGTGCCCGAAGGGCGATTGTCCAGAACGCCGGTCAGGACGCGCTTGTATTCGGCTACCAGATCCTGCCGTGCGGGAGGCTTCTCTTCGTCGCTCATAAAGAACTCTTGATGGGGTTTTCGATGAGTGCGGCCTGGCGCGGAAGGCTCAACGTACTCAGGTCGACGTCTGCAATGGCGGCCTTGACCCGGCCGACGCCCGCGATGCCCACCGAGATCGACCGCAGGCCGCATGCCAGAAGCTGTGGCAGCACCGTCGGGTCGGCGGCCGCGTCTCCGCACAGGCTCACGCTGATGCCGGCACTTTCGCCGTATCGAACCACATTCGCGATCAGGCGCAACACACCCGGGTTGAGCGGGTCGGCGAGCGCGCTGACAGATTCGTTGTCCCGTCCCGCTGCCGTCACATATTGCGTAAGGTCATTCGAGCCGATGGAGAAGAAATCCGCGCTGAACAAATCCGGCGCGATCGCTGTCGCGGGCACTTCGATCATCATGCCCAGTGCAGGAACCCTGGCTGCGATCCCGGCCTGGTTCAGCAACTGCACTTCTTCATCGAGCATTGATCGGACCACCTCGAGCTCGGCAGGCACCGTGACCATCGGCACCATGATCTTCAGGTTGCCGTGCACGGCTGCCCTGGCGAGCGCGCGTAGCTGAATGCGGAAGGGCTCCGGACGGACGAGTGACAGGCGCACACCGCGCACGCCGAGAAACGGATTGCTTTCGCCGTCGATGGTCAGCCCTGCAATCGGCTTGTCTCCGCCAGCATCCAGCGTGCGTACGATCACGGGGCGTCCGGCGGACCAATCCAGAATGCGGCAATAGACGCCGTACTGGAAATCTTCGGTCGGCTGGGCAAGCTCGTCAGCAAAAAGCAGTTCCGTGCGGACCAGACCCACGCCATCGCATACCTCGACATCCAGCGCGTCGAGTTCCGCGACATCGGCGACGTTGATCGATACCGCCACGGTAATGCCATCGCGAGTGACAGCCGGCCGATGCGCGAACCGGTCGATCGCGATCCGCTCGGCAACGTCATTCTCCATGCGCAATCGGAACTGTTGCCGGTCCTCATCGGTCGGCTCAACGATCACGCTGCCGTCAACAGCATCGACGAGAATCTCGTTCGCGTCGGCGGGGATGCTACCCTGCAGCCCGACGATCATCGGCACACCTCTGGCACGCGCCAGCATTGCGACATGGCTGGTGGCGCTGCCCTCGGTCAGCACGATCGCGCTTCCGCGCGTCCAGTCGATCGACAGAAAGCGTGAAGGCGACAGGTCCCGACCGACAATCACCGCGCCGCTCGGGAGCGCATCCGAAGCGCATTCGCCATACAGGCAGGCCAGAACCCGATCGCGCAAGTCTTTCAGATCCGACGCGCGGGCCCGGAAATAGTCATTGCGCGACGCTTCATACGTTTCAATCTCGTCGTCCATTGCGCCGCGCCATGCCTCATCGGCGGAGACCCCCTGCCGAATCGCTGCGAAGATCGGTTCGCACAGCTCTTCGTCATCGGCCAGTGCGATCTGGAACCCGATGATCTCGGCACCCTGCGCATCCGCACGTTCGACCAGCGCTTGCAGTTGGCCAGTGGCGGTCTCGATCGCCGCGCGCAGAGCAGCGAGTTCCACGGCAGTATCCGCACTGGGGACACGGTGCGCGGACGTCACGTCATCCGCCGCCAGCCTCGTCTGCGGGCCAGCAGCGAACCCGACGGACGCAGGACGCCCCTTGAGGACCAGGCTAGCCATGACGGTGTCCGTCGGTCTGGCAAAGCTTGTCTTCGTCGAAGTTTCGCTCGACAAGCGCAACCAACGCTGCGACCGCGTCGCTCGCACCGTCGCCCGTTGCACGGAAGTAGAGCGACACGCCCGTTTCAGCCTGAAAACCCATCACCTTCACCGGACTTTTTGCATTGATCCAGGGGCCATCTGACGAAGTCGCCATCTCGACCTGCCCGGGAAAGGATTTCGCGAGCTGCGTGAGCTTGACGCTTGGTCGGGCATGCAGCCCCGTTTCATTGATCAAGCGAGCGCTTCCGATAGCAACCACATGCGACATTGATGTTTCTCCTCTTTCACTGCCGGTGAATTTCTTCGGCCATGCTCTTGACCTGGCCGACCGACGCGCCGCCGGACGCTTCTGCCGCCGCAATGATTGCGCCTTCGACAAGCGGCGCATCGCAGAGCGCGACCTTGTGCCGCCTGTCGGCATCCAGCATTTCGATCGCCATTTCGCTGTTTGTCTCAGCGCCGCCGAGATCGACGAGAATGACGACCCCGGCGTCCGACCATGCGCGGTCGATCGCCTTCATGATCGCGCCGACGTCGGTGCCGAGTCCGCCATCCGCGTTGCCGCCCGTATAGGCAAGCGGCACACTGTCGCCCACCATCTGACGCACCATATCCGCGGTTCCCTCGGCAATCTTCGCCGAGTGCGACACGATGACAATTCCTACGTTCGGCACGATGTCACGCTCCAAGAAAATCGCAAAATGCAGTAATAAGCAGTGCGGACGAACGCGCACCGGGGTCCATGTGACCAATCGATCGTTCACCGAGGAATGACGCCCGTCCGCGCACCGCCAGCATCGGGATGGTCGCATCGGCCGCCGACGCCGCCCTGCGCTTGACGCGGTCGAGGACGTTGTCAGTGCCAACGCATAGTTCTTCGTGTACAGGCACCAGAACATCCAGCAGGGTCTTTTGTCCGGCAGTCGACTTGCCGCGTCGCTCAACGGCAGCGATCGCCGCGTGGAACGCATTGCCCACGTCGACGAGATTCGGCTCGGCGGGCAGCTCCTTTCCAAGCGTCATGAAGAAAGTGCCGTAGAGCGGCCCCGATGCGCCGCCGACCGTCATCACGAGCGTCTTGCCGACTTCGGTCAGCGCCTGCGGGAGCGGCTGTTGCGAAATGTCGCCCGCAAGTTCTGCCACGCGTTCAAAGCCGCGCTTCATGTTGAGCCCGTGATCGCCGTCGCCGATTGCCTGATCCAGCGCGGTCAACTCCTCGGTATGCGTGATCACCGTCTGCGCGACGGCCTGAAGCAGCGCCCTGAGTGTCTCTTGTTCCACTGCCCTTCTCCATTGTCTTTGCGCGACCATCGGTGCGGTCGACGATAGTCTGTCTGGCGACTGCGCCCAGTATCGTCTGGATGAATCGCGTGTTTAGTTAAAAAAACATGTCACTAAACTTTGAATGGAGTCTATCAGGAGATTTTCGGGTCGTTATTGGGGGAAACCCGCGATTTTGGCGGGGTTGAGTGGCCGTAGCGGAATCTGACGACCAGGATTTACTGAACAAAAGTTGAGCGCGATGTTGAGTGTAATGTTGAGCGTTGTCCTCGCTGGAGTCGCGCCCTGCACTCAATCGCCCTCCTTCGGGCATCGGCAAACGGCGATATGCGCCAATGTGCTGCGTCAGATCGGCAACAGCGTCGCCAGCACCACCTGCGTCTCTGCGCTCTGGACGACCTTCCGCCGCGTATCGCGACGAGCCAGTGCGACACCGCGCGCGCCGCGGACAGTGCCACAATACGGCACGCACCGGGCATCGGCTCATTCGGCCAATGCCCGGCGTCGCATCACCGTCAGAACTTGTGCCGCAGCCCGATGCTGACGATCTCCTGCGTGTTCGTCCCCGGCACGCCATACGAACCCACCGATGCCTGCGCGCCGGTCAGCGACCCGTCTTCCGCGCGCGTCGTACCGCTCGCATGCTGCCACGCGCCGACGAGATACACGTCGGTGCGCTTCGACAGGTGGTAATCCGCGCCGAGCGATACCTGGTGATAGGTCGCGTTCGTATCGCCGCTCGATTTCGTATAGCTGTAACCGGCACCCAGCAACAGCGCCGACGTCGCCTGGTAGTTCACGAATCCCTGGCCCGTATTGAATTTCTCGGTCGCGCCGAACGCCGACTGCGCGTCCGCCTTGTACTGCGCATTGCTGTATCCGACACCGAACGTGAACGGGCCCGCGACGTACTGCGCGGCCACGCGGCCGATGTTGATCGACTTCGCGCTCTGGTAGCCGAGGTTGATCAGCGAGCCGTCGAACGTGCCGTCCGACGTGCCGCCCCACGTCGTGCGCTTCGCGCCGGCGACGGACGGATTGTTCGCGACGAAATAACCGCCCGCGATCGACAGCGGGCCGTTGTTGTACGCGGCCGCGGCCGACCAGGTCTGACCCGAGCCGGTTTGGCCGGCGACGCCGCCGAACGCGTACATCGCTTCGACCTGAAGGCCGCCGAACACGGGCGACACGTACTTCAGCGCATTGTTGGTACGCGAGCTGTTGTCGTAGTTGTCGACGTCGCCCGCGGTCGCGAACGTGCCGCTGAACGCGTTGTCGCCGGTGATCCCCTGAACCAGGTCGACGACCGGGTCGTACTGGCGGCCCATCGTGAGCGTGCCGTACTGCTCGCTGTTCAGCCCGACGAACGCCTGGCGCCCGAACTCGCGGGATCCCTGCCCCATCTTGCCCGTATTCGGATTGAAACCGCTCTCGAGCTGGAAGATCGCCTTCAGGCCGCCCCCGAGATCCTCGGCGCCCTTCAAGCCCCAGCGGCTGCCCGACAGCGTGCCCTGGTAGAGGCCGACCTGGTTGCGTCCGTCCGACGTCGCGTTGTGGATGAACTGGATCGAGTCGTCGACCACGCCGTACAGCGTGACGCTGGTTTGCGCGTGTGCAAGGCCGGAAACGCCGGCGAGTGCGAGCGAAAGCGTGGGCAGAATGATGCGTTGCATGTTGTGTCTGAGATTCATGACGAAAAGAAGGACAACTATTGAATCCAATGATTTCGGTGGGTGACTTCGGCAACCTCGGGTCGCGCTCGCGAAACGTGCGCTGCATCGCGCGACGTGAGGCACGATAGCGCGCAAATGTGTCACAAAAACACACAATGCAAACAAACGACACATCCTGGTGACACGTGGCCGATTGCGCACGCCGCGCAGTCTGCGCTCGAAGCTCTCGCTGGCGGTCGTGATCGTCGTGTTGCCCTGGTTCGGCGCGCCAGAATGGAGCCGGCATGCAGCTCGCCGGTCCCCGCACGGAATCCGCACACGGCGGGAATCCGAAGATCCGCCCTTTCGTACGACGAAAATCACCTATAGTGATTCAGTGAAAGCGGGGGACCGGTTCCGCGCGTCGTTCAAGCGGCGCGGAACGCTGTCGCGCGTGTCGTCAACCTACCGACAAGGATTCGCCATGACCTTCGGCATCAGCAAGGATCCACGCATCGACATGCATCTGAACAACGGCATGTTCAACGGACGTCCGATCTACATCCACTACACGTCGCAAGCAGGCCACACCGCGATCAGGATGCAGTGCTGCATCATGGGAACGCCCAATGCGGCTCGCCGGGGCGCGCGTGCGCAGCCGGGCGTGTATCTCGCGATGGCGAAGGACGCGATGAACGGCGAACGCGCGCATCAGACGCTGTTTCTCGGCGCGGACCGCTATCGCCTCAGCGCCACACATTGCTTCATCTTCACGTTCAACAGCGATCCGTTCCTGTCTGCGCAACCCGTCAGCCAAGGGAGCAATGTGGATGAGGTGATCTACCCCGGCAACATCCCTTTTCGCAGCATCAACGTGATCTACGACGGGCGCAATCCGTTTCTGTGAAGGTCAGTCCGGATATTTCCGGTCGAATGCGCGGTTGTTCGCCTCGATGGCGTTGAGTGCATCTTCCGCCCAGGCCTTAAGCGCAACGACGAGCGGAAGCAGCGTGTCCGCCAGCGGGCTCAACGAGTACTCCACGCGCAGCGGCAGTTCGTCGTAGACGCTTCGCTCGATCAGGCCGTCGCGTTCCATCGCACGCAGCGTCTGGGTCAACATCTTCTGCGAAACCCCTTCCAGACGGCGCCGGATGTCGCCGAAACGCATTGGCCCGTCCTGCAGCGCGACCATGGTCAGCACCGTCCATTTCTGCCCGATGCGCGACAGCACCGTGCGGGACGGACAGACTTTCAGGAATGCATCCGGCGGCAGCTCGATTTTTTTCGACATGGTTACTCTCAGGTACCTAATTGATTGCGGAAACCATCCTTGAAAGAATGGTACGACCTAATCAATTACGAGGTGCACCATCATGAAGATCGCATTCCTGGGCGGCGGGAATTTCGGCGGGAATCTGGCCCAGCTCCTGGCTGCGGCCGGACACGACATCGTGGTCGGATTGCGCGATATGTCGAGGGCGCGGCCCGGCGCGCGATACGCAATTGCGTCGCTGGAAGATGCCGCCACGCACGGTGACGTCGTCATCATTGCCGTGCTATATCAGGCGTGCGCGGAGGTACTGCCTCCGCTGGCTCGACTGCTGTCAGGAAAAATCGTTGTTGATGCAACCAACGCGCTGCAGGATGACTGGTCGCCGCTCCCGCTCGGTCAGGACGGTTCGGCCACCGAGGCGATCGCTCGCCTGCTCCCGCAAGCGCGTCTCGTGAAGTGCTTCAACACCGTGTTCGCCGACATCATGACGCCGGACCGCGTCGATCGAGGCGGGCATGCCGTCACGGCGTTCATTGCAGGCGACGATGCCGAGGCCAATGCCACCGTCGCAACGATCGCAACCAGTGCCGGACTCGCTCCGGTCGTCACCGGCACCTTGCACAACGCCCGCTATCTGGAGGCCATCGCGCATCTCAATATTCAAATTGCGGTCGGAAGAGGGGGTGGAACGAACGCAGGCTTTATCTACCATCAGGTGCGTGCCTGATTCCGGTTCTGATCGGCGAACTGGCTGAATGCACGGGATGCATTCAGCCTGACAACCGACACATTCCTTTCGTGAGCGACGCATCGCTTTCCGCGCGCGTCAGTCCACCCCGATCGCCCGCCGCACCGACAGCGCGATCCCGTCGGCCGCGCGCCGCACGTCGTCGAGCGACGGGAACGACGGCGCGATCCGCAGATGCCGGTCGTCCGGATCCTCGCCATACGGAAAGGCGGCGCCGGCTGGCGTCAACACGAGCCCGGCCTCTGCCGCAAGCGCGACCGTGCGTTTCGCGTGCCCCGGCGGCACATGCAGGCTGATGAAATAACCGCCTTCCGGCTGCGTCCACGACACGTCGGGCAGGTCGGCAAAGCGCGCGCCGAATGCCTGATGCACCGCGTCGAACTTCGGCCGCAGCAGCGCGCGATGGCGCGCCATCAGCGCGTCGAGCCCCGCGCGATCGCGCAGCGCATGGACGTGGCGCAGCTGGTTCAGCTTGTCCGGGCCGATCGTGCGGATCGTCACATGCCGCTGCCACCAGTCGACGTTGCGTCGCGACGACGCGAGAAACGCCACCGCGGCGCCGCCGAACGTCACCTTCGACAGCGACGCGAACACCAGCGCGCGATCAGGATACCCGGCCGCCGCGCATGCGCCGATGATGTTCGGCGTCGTGTGCGACACGTCGGTCAGGTGATGGAAGCGATACGCGTCGTCCCAGAACAGCCGGAAATCGGCCGCCGCCGTCGGCATCGACGCGAGCCGCCGCACCGTGTCGGCCGAGTAGATCGCGCCGCTCGGGTTGCTGTACAGCGGCACGCACCAGATGCCCTTGATCGACGGATCGTCGCGCACCAGCGCCTCGACGACGTCCATGTCGGGACCGTCGTCCCGCATCGGCACCGGGATCATGCGAATCCCGAGCGCCTCGCAGATGGCGAAATGCCGGTCGTAGCCGGGCACCGGGCACAGGAACGCCACATCGTGTTGCGTGTGCCACGCGCGCGCATCTGGCATGCCGAACAGCATCGCGAACGCGAGCGCGTCGTGCATCAGCGCGAGGCTCGCGTTGCCGGCCGCGACGACCTGTGCCGGCTCGACGTCGAGCAGCGCCGCGCCGAACTCGCGCGCTTCCGGCAAACCGAGCACATGCCCGTAGTTGCGGCAGTCGAAGCCGTCGCGCGACCGATGCCCCGCGTCGCCGGCCGCAGCGAACAGCGCGCTCGCCAGGTCGAGCTGCTCGGGCGCGGGCTTGCCGCGCGTCATGTCGAGGCGCATGCCCAGTTGCCGGAATTCGTCGTAGGTGTTCGGCATTACGTTGGTCTCCCGCCGCGCTCGCGGCTGCATGAAGGAATGCAGCCAGTATGCGAGCCGTTTGACGATCGGACAAATGCGTTGTTTTGAATGCTTTGATCAGATTTTCTGATACCGGCGAACACGCTCACCGTGTCGCACTCACAGCTGCGACTCAATCGGCAGCAGACCGAGAAACCAGATTTCCATCCTGCGCGCCGCCGACACTTCGGGTTCTGTATCGAGCTCCGTCGTCGACCCGTCCTCGTCCGTCTGAATCCACACGAGCCGCCCCCTCCCCGCCGGATCGGTCCGCAACGCGACCCGCCACGCGATCCGGTCGAGCCGCGACTCCAGATCGGTCGCCGCATCGGCCGCAATCGCAGGACTCTCGCAGTACACGCCGATCTCCGTGTTGAGCTTCAGCGAGCGCGGATCGAGGTTCATCGAGCCGATGAAGATGCTCTTGCGGTCGAAGACATACGTCTTCGCGTGCAGCGACGCGCGTGACGACCCGAACACGATGCGCTTCGAGATGCTCTTGCCACCGGATGGCCGCCGCTCGTACAGCAGCACGCCTGCGTCGACGAGGTCGCGACGATAGCGCCGGTAGCCGGCATGCACGGCCGCCACGTCGGTCGACGCGAGCGAGTTGGTGAGCACCGTCACGCGCACGCCGCGGGCGGTGAGCGCGCGCAGCCGCTCGACGCCGCCCTTGCCCGGCACGAAATACGGCGACACGATCAGCAGTTCGTGCTCCGGCTGCAGCGCGAGCGCCCGCAGTTGCGGCATCAGGTGCCCTTCGCTGTCGTTCGGCGCACGCGCGATCTTCGACGGATCGTCGTACAGCACGGTCGCACGCCCCCAGGACAATTCGGTACCCTGACCATGGATGATCTGCTCGAGCCGTTGCTTCGCCTCGAGCACGTACGGGTTGTCCTCCATCGCGCGCAGGTAGTCGCGCAACCGCTCGCGCTGCGTTTCCAGTCCGCCCGGCGCCGCGTCGTGGCCGACGAGCGTGCTGATCGGAAACGCGTACGGGGAATTCCAGAACGTATCGAATTCGGTCGAGATGTCGGTCACGACGGGACCGTGCACGACCACGTCGAGATCGCCGAATTCCACCATCGACGAAGCACCGAAATATTCGTCGCCGATATTGCGGCCGCCGACGATCGCGGCCTGGTTGTCGGCGATCATCGCCTTGTTGTGCATGCGCCGGTTGACGCGCGCGAACTCGAGCGCGGCACCGAGCTTCTTGAACGTGCGGCTGGCGACCGGATTGAAGAGCCTGATGTCGATGTTCGGATGCGCGCTGATCTCGAGCAGCTTGCGGTCGTCCGCGTTGGTGCCGAGATCGTCGAGCAGCACGCGTACGCGCACGCCGCGGTCCGCCGCGCGCAGGACGGCGTCGGCCAGCGCGTGCCCGGTCAGGTCGTCGTGCCAGATGTAGTACTGGAGATCGAGCGAACGGTCGGCGCGATCGGCGAGCAGCACGCGCGCGTCGAGCGCGTCGACCGGATCGCGCAGCAGATGAAACGCATCCTGGCCCGGATGCGCGGCGGCCTGCGGCCGGAACGCGATGCCGAGGCGCGTGTTGCCGGTGTCGGTGATCGCATGCGTCGGCTCGCGGTCGGCCTGCGGCGGAAGGCTGGCGCACGCGACCAGCGCCAGCAGCGAAAGCATCGCACTCAACGAACGCAGCGTGACCATGGTTGCCGTCCCCCTCGCCGGCGAAGCGTGTTCTGTTACGTCGGTCGGACGTGCCGGCCGACGCACAGCATACCTGCCTGTGCCGGCGCTGACGGAAATCTTCGAACGCTCGTCGTGTGTTCCGGGGTAATCCTCGTGTGTGTGCAAAGTTAGGCGGTTGCGTCAACGCGACGGACCAGCGTCCTATCCAAACGCCAACCAGTACATCAACAGGATATTCAGCGGCAGCAGCAGTGCAGCGGTCGGTGCCTGCGCCTTGATCACCGCGAACTTGTCGGGCAACTGCAGCAACGCAACCGGCACGATGTTGAAATTGGCGGCCATCGGCGTCAACAGCGTCCCCGAATAGCCGGAGAACATGCCGATCGCGCAAACCACGGCGGGATTCGCGTGATGCAGCCCGATCAGCACCGGGATGCCGACGCCTCCGGTCATGACGGGAAAGGCGGCAAATGCATTGCCCATCACGATGGTCAGCGATGCCATGCCGAGGCAGTACACGGCGACCGCGATCAGGCGGTTGTCCATCGGCACGTACGCGGTAACGAGGTGAGACGTGGCCTGCCCTACGCCCGCGGCGGCAAATACGAGCCCCAGTATGCCGAGCAACTGCGGGAGCGCCACCGTCCAGCCGAGCGATTCCGTCAGGCGGCGGCCCTCCTTGACAGCCTGATAGCCACCTTCGCGAGTAGTCGCGCACGCGAGGATCGCCGCCAGCACGCAGCCCAGCCCGAACGACACAAGCGTCGCGTTTCGCGGATCGATCAGCAAGCGGCCCGCTATCGCGAGATGTGGCGCACCGAACGTGCCGGCGATCGTGACCGCAGGAATCGTCAGCGCAGGAATGAACAGCCGGTTGCCGAGCCGTGCCGCGCCGGCTGCCTGTTGCCCTGGCAAGCTCGCGGCCTTCTGCGCCGCCACCACGCCGCCGAATCCGGCAATCAGCGTCATCGTGACAAGCAGCGCGCCCACACCCGGCAATGGCAGGAAATCGGCTCCCAGAAAGAGCAGCGCATAAATTAGCCAGAACGACCCGGTTTGCAGCCGCCGAGGATGCGAGCGATCCGCGAGGATCAGCATCGCGATGACGGCAAGCAGGCCACCCGTCAGCCAGTACAGATAGTCGACAGACAGGATCGTCGTGCTCATCGTGATTCTCCCGGCGCAATCGCGTCTGAGCGCGGCGCATCGATCGTCATCGGAGTGCCCGCCGAACGGGTGGTTGACGCGACAGAAGCCTGCAACGAGCGCTCAAAGTGGCGCAGACGGATCGTATGAATCACGAACGCGCACAACGCGGTCGGCATGCTCCACGCGGCAACGTGTGCCGGTATCACGTCGATGCCGGCCTGACGGAGGAACGTCACCATCAGCAGGATCGCGCCAAACGCGACGAAGATGTCCTCGCCGAACATCAGGCCGATGTTGTCGGTCGCGGCGCACATCGCCTTGATCCGCTGCATCGCGGACCGTTCGAGCGTGCCGTGATGCCGTTGTGCGGTGGATTCGACCATCGGCGACAGCAACGGCCGGACCATCTGCGCATGCCCGCCCAGGCCCACCAGGCCGAGCGCTGCACTTACGCCTCGCACGGCGAGGTAGGTCGTGAGCAGGCGCGCGACGGTCGCGCGACGGAAGCGCGCGATCCACCGTTCCGCCTGCTCGCGCAGGCCGTGTCGCTCCAGCATGCCGATCACCGCAAGCGGCAACAGCACGATCAGCGGCAACGAGCGCGTGTTGCAGAAACCCGTGCCAAGCAGCGTGAGTATCCTGTCGACCGAAAGGCCGGCCAGCAGTGCTGTCGTCAATGCCGACACGAGCACGATCAGCATCGGATTCAACCGAATCGCAAAGCCGAGCACGATCACGCCAATGCCGAGCAATGGCCAAAAGTTGATGGTATTCATGAGGTTCCCCGGTGCGAAGCGCCGGCTCGGCGCTTCGCTTGACGAGTGGAAGATACGAATGGAAAGACGCGAATGCAGCGATCGTCAGCCGGGATGCGTGGCCGGTTCACGCCGATCGACTTCGACGCTGCCGCCGGGCTCGCGCTCGCCTTCGTCACGGCCTTCGACCGCGTGCCCGTAACCGCCGCCCGTTGGCGTCTGGACCACGAACACATCACCCGGATTCATCTCGACCTCGTCGCAACTGGCGAGCGGCTCGATCCGCCCGTCGATGCGCTCGACCCAGTTCATGCCCGGCTGCCCCGGTTCGCCTCCCGCCATCCCGTAGGGCCTGACGCGTCGATGGTCGGACAGGATCCCGGCCGTCATGCGTTCCAGAAAGCGAATCCGTCTCAGTGCGCCCGGGCCACCCTGCCAGCGCCCGCGCCCGCCGGTGCCATGCCGGATCGAATGCTCCTGTACCTGCACCGGGAAGCGCCATTCGAGCACCTCGGGATCGGTCATCCGCGAGTTCGTCATGTGCGTCTGCACCGGCGTCGAGCCGTGAAATCCCGGACCTGCGCCCACACCGCCCGCAATCGTCTCGTAGTATTGGTAGCGCGCGTTGCCGAACGTGAAGTTGTTCATCGAGCCTTGCGACGCGGCGCAAGCCGACAATGCGCCGTAGATCGCATCGACCACGCTCTGCGAGGTCTCGACGTTGCCCGCCACCACGGCGGCCGGGTAACGCGGACTCAGAATCGAGCCGTCCGGAATCACGAGGTTCAGCGGCTTCAGACAGCCGGCGTTGAGCGGGATATCGTCGTCGACAAGCGAGCGGAACACGTACAGTACGGCGGCATGGCATACCGCTCGCGGCGCGTTGAAATTGTCCGGCTGCTGCGGCGTGGTGCCGGTGAAGTCGATGGTCGCGCTGCGCGTTTGCCGGTCGATCGACAGACGCACGTTGATCACCGAGTGACGGTCCGTCTCATACGAGAATTCGCCGTCCACCAGCACATCGATCACGCGGCGTACGGCCTCCTCCGCGTTGTCCTGAACATGCTGCATGTACGCATTGACGACGTCGAGGCCGTATTCGCGCACCAGCCGGCGCAGTTCCCGGACGCCCTTTTCGTTCGCGGCGATCATCGCGCGGAAGTCCGCGACGTTCTGGTCGATGGCGCGCGACGGGTAAGCGCCCGAACCGAGCAGTTCGCGAACTTCATGCTCGCGCAGACGGCCGTTTTCGACGAGCAGGAAGTTGTCGATCAGGACCCCTTCCTCATCGATATGCCGCGAGCGCGGCGGCATCGATCCCGGCGAGATGCCGCCGATATCGGCCTGGTGCCCGCGCGATCCGACGTAGAACAAGACCTCGCCGGCCTCGCCAAAAACCGGCGTGATCACGGTGACGTCGGGCAGATGCGTGCCGCCGTTGTACGGCGCATTCAACGCATAGACGTCACCGGGTTTCATCCGTCCGGCGTTCTCACGGATCACGGTACGGATGGATTCGCCCATCGAGCCCAGATGCACGGGCATGTGCGGCGCGTTCGCAATCAGGTTGCCGTGCCGATCGAACAGCGCACACGAAAAATCGAGGCGCTCCTTGATATTGACCGAGTACGCGGTGTTGGCCAACGTCAACCCCATCTGTTCGGCGATGGCCATGAACAGGTTGTTGAAGACTTCGAGCTTCACGGGATCCGCATCGGTTCCGATCGCGGCGCGCGTTGCGAGTGCTTCGACGCGACGCAGCACCATGTGATCGGCCGCCGCCACGCGTGCCTGCCAGCCAGGTTCGACAATGGTCGTCGCATGATCGTCGGCGATGATTGCCGGTCCGCTGACCACATCGCCGGGTTGCAGGTCGGCGTAACGAAACACAGGTGCCGCGCGTGATTCGCCGTCGCAGAACATCTCGACCGTTCGCCGCGCCTTGGGCGACGCATCGCGGCTTTCCGCAGAGGCGCCCGCGTTGACCTTCGCGGCTTCGCCAGAACGCCCGATGATTTCCACCGAAATGGCTTCGACCACGAGCGCCTTGCCTTCCATCAGGAACGCATAACGCGCCCGGTATTCGCGCTCGAAAGCGTCGCGGATCTGCTCCAGCGAGCCGTACGGCAGGATCAGGCAGGTATCCGTTCCTTCATAGCGAACGTGCGCGCGCCGTATCACCACGATCCGGCTGTCGTCGACGCCCTGCTCGCGGACCTGCGCGACCGCGCCAGACACGAGGCCGATGAAGCTGTGATCCAGCTTCTGCATCGACGCGGCCGCGAGCGGTTCTTCGATTGCGCATTCGCGCATCGCAGTGAGATCGGCGAGTCCCATCCCGTATGCGGACAGCACACCTGCATAGGCATGCACGCAAATGCTCGACATGCCGAGCGTGTCGGCGATCAGGCACGCGTGCTGGCCGCCCGCGCCACCGAAGCACTGCAACGTGTACTGGGTCGCGTCGTACCCGCGTTGCACGGACACCTTCTTGATCGCATTCGCCATATTCTGCACGGCGATTTCGATGAAGCCCTCCGCCACCTCTTCGGGACGCCGGCGCTTGCCGGTTGCCGTTTCGATATCCCGCGCGAGTTGCGTGAACTTCTCGCGCACCACGTCGACATCGAGCGGCGCCGCGCCGGATTCGCCGAACACATGCGGAAACAGGTCCGGACGGATCTTGCCGAGCAGCACATTGCAATCGGTGACGGTCAGCGGGCCACCGCGACGATAGCTGGCCGGCCCCGGATTCGCGCCGGCCGAATCGGGGCCGACCCGGAACCGCGCGCCGTCGAAATGAACGATGGAGCCGCCACCTGCCGCGACCGTATGGATGCTCATCATCGGGGCGCGCATTCTGACGCCTGCCACCTGGGTGTCGAACGCGCGCTCGTATTCCCCGGCGAAATGCGAAACATCGGTGGAGGTGCCGCCCATGTCGAAGCCGATGATCTTGTCGAAGCCCGCCTGCACCGCCGTGCGCACCATCCCGACAATGCCGCCTGCCGGGCCGGACAGAATGCTGTCCTTGCCTTGAAACAACGACGCATCGGTCAAGCCGCCGGACGACTGCATGAACATCAGCCTGACGCCGTCGAGCGCGGCGGCGACGCGGTCGACATAGCGTCGCAGCACCGGCGAAAGATACGCGTCCACGACGGTCGTGTCGCCACGCGATACGAATTTCATCAACGGCGACACTTCGTGCGACACGGAGATCTGCGTGAAGCCGATCTCCTGCGCGAGTCGCGCAGCCGCCTGTTCGTGCGCGGGAAAGCGATAACCGTGCATGAAGACGATGGCCACCGACCGGAAGCCGGCCTCCCAGGCCTGCTTCAGTTGCGCGAGCGTGTTGCGCTCGTCGATCGGCACGGCCACTTCGCCACGCGCGCCGACGCGCTCGTCGACTTCGAATACGTCCGCATACAGCAGATCGGGAAGCCTGATGTTCAGATCGAACAGGCGCGGCCGATTCTGATAGCCGATCCGCAGCACGTCGCGAAAGCCGCGTGTCACGAACAGCGCGGTTGGCGCACCCTTGCGCTCCAGCAGCGCATTGGTCGCGACGGTCGTGCCCATTTTCACCGCGTCGATCCGGTCCGATGGGATCGGCTCGCCGGGCGCGACACCCAGCGCACGCCGGATGCCTTCCAGGGCCGCGTCTTCGTATTGCTCGGGATTTTCGGAAAGCAGCTTGCTCACCGCCAGCGTGCCATCCGGTGCCTTGGCGACGATATCGGTGAACGTGCCGCCGCGATCGATCCAGAACTGCCATTTCCCGTTGCTTCCGTTGCTGCCATTGCTCCCGCTGTTTTCAAATACGGACTGACTCATGACTCCTCCGGCTGGCAAATCGCCTTTATTGAATTCACGACCCGACGCGGCGCTTCGTTGGTGATGACGATTATCGGCAGCCGGGCCCGTTCCGGCATTGCGGTCAAAAATCGGCGCGTTGCGGAATCGGCAACGCCGGGGCGAATGAGGATGGCCGGCGGCGAGTAGAATCGGCAGGTCGTCATCTTTCACCGGTCGAGGCGCAGCGCCATGCTAGATATCCAATGCCTGAAGGATTTCCTTGTCCTTGCGCGGCTCAAGCATTTCGGCCGCGCGGCCGACGAGTGTCACGTCACCACGTCGGGCCTGAGCCGGCGAATCCAGGCGCTGGAGTTCTGGCTCGGCGCGCCTGTCTTCCATCGCGCGGCAAACGGTGTCGAGCTGACCGACGCCGGCCAGCGGTTGCAGGCGGTGACGGCGGAGGTCGTGTATGCGCTCGAAGGCGTCAGACGCACCGTTCGCGCCAATGCCGCCGGGCGTCGCGAACAGGTCCGCTTCGCCGCGCCGCACATCATGTCGGTCGTGTTCTTTCCCGGCTGGTTTCCGATGCTGCATATGCAGTTCCGGCGCACGCGCTTTTCCGTCGCGTCGGATCATCTGGCGTCGTGCTTCGCGTTGCTCGACCAGGGCGAGGAGGATTTCGTCGTATTCCTGCTCGATCACGCGCAGGGGGTGCTGGACAAGCTGGGCCGCTCGCTGGATTCGACCGACTATCGGATGCTGAAGGTCGGCGAAGAAGCGCTCGTTCCCGTCTGCGCACCCGACGACCGCGGCCGCCCGCTGCATTCGCTGAGCGGCCCGCGGGACCGCGAAGTGTCGCTGCTCGGTTATAGCGACGAATGCTCGCTCGCATGGGTACTCGAAAGCCGGCTCGCGACCCTCGACGGCCTGCCGGTGCTCGTGCGCCGTCATGAAAACTCGCTCGCCGACGGGTTGCGCGGCATGGCGCTCGCAGGGCTCGGCGTCGCGTGGCTGCCCGCCACACTGGTCGCGGACGACTTACAGTCGGCGCGCCTCGTGCGTGCCGCCGACGAGCACTTCGACATCGCGATGCAGGTGACCTTTGCGCGTCGCAGAGCGGCGCTGAACGACAGTTCCGAGGCCCTTTGGCAATTTCTCGAGGCAGGCAGCCGTACCCGCGCCGACGCACGGGTCGCGCGTGAAGCCCGGCAGGTCGCGTAACACTCCACCGATGCGGAATCCGCAACGGACTCGAATCATCGCGCAACCACGGCGCGGCGCGCCGTCGCCATACTGGTGCCTCTCGAACCTGGATCCCGGAGCACCGAACTATGAAACGACATGCGTCCTTTCGCGGCGTCCTGACGCCGGTGATCACGCCATTCACGGCGACGCTCGAACCGGATCTGCCGCGCCTTGTCAGGCAATGCCGCTGGCTGCTCGCCAATGATGTCGGCCTGGCGGTGTTCGGTACGAACTCCGAAGGCAATGCGTTATCGACACGCGAGCGCGTCGCGCTGCTCGAAGGACTGGCCGGCAATGGCATCCCGATGCACCGCGTGATGGCCGGCACGGGCGCGTGCTCGCTCGACGACGCGGTAACGCTGACGCGCGCCGCCGTCGAGCTGGGCTGCGGTGGCGTGCTGATGTTGCCGCCGTTCTACTACAAGGAACCGAGCGACGCGGGCCTGTTCCGCTTCTATGAGCAGACCATCGCACGGGTCGGCGACGACCGCCTTGCCGTTTATCTGTATCACATCCCGCCGGTCGCAAAGGTCGGCTTTTCGCTGACGTTGGTTCAGCAATTGCTGGAACACTTTCCGGGCACGGTGCGCGGTATCAAGGACACCGGCGGCGATCTTGCCTATACGCAAGCGTTGCTCGCGAACTGCGCATCGGACGATTTCGATGTCTTCGCCGGCAGCGAAACCGAGCTGGTCACGCTCATGGAAGCGGGTGCCGCCGGCTGCATCAGCGCGACGGCCAATGTGAACCCTGCGGGCCTGGTCGACTTATATCGCAATTTCACGCATGCGGATGCACGGAGCCGCCAGCAACGCGCCAACGCGGTCCGCGCGGCGTTCGCCCGCCATCCGATGATACCGGCGCTGAAAGCGGCACTCGCGTTTTATCTCGACGATCCGTCACTGTGTCATGTACGGCCACCGTTCGTCGAGTTGGCGCCCGATGCACAAGCGCAGTTGATCGCCGAACTGCAGGCACTGGATTTCAATCCGCGTTGCGTGCCGGCGGTCGCGGAATCCCCGTTCAATTCCAGTCTCGTTCATTGAGAGTCGATCATGGCATTCAATCCGGCAGAGTTGTCGCTGCTTGCCCCCCTGCCTGCCCCCTTTACGCCGACTGGCCGGTATCGGGCAGTCGTCGTGCAAGGCGGCTTTGCGTTCGTCAGCGGGCAATTGCCCCGGGTCGACGGTGAATTGCGCTACCGGGGAACCGTCGGCGTCGATTTGTGCATCGAAGAAGCACGCGATGCCGCGCGGCTGTGCGCGAGCCATTGCCTGGCCGTTCTCGATCGCGAGCTCGGCGGGCTGCATCGGCTGATCCGTATCGTTCGCGTCACCGGCTATGTTGCGTGTCACGCGTCGTTTTTCGACCACGCGGATGTGATCGACGCGGCATCCGACTATCTCGTCGGCGCGCTGGGCGATGCCGGCGCGCACAGCCGTACGTCGATCGGCGTCGTCTCGCTGCCGCGACATGCACCGGTCGAGCTCGACCTGATCGCCGCCATCCAGCCGTGAGGACGCTACCTTGCCCATGCTCCCTCCATTGCCGCTGAGCGAAATCGAAGTCAGGCAGATCCGTGCGTCCACGCCGGCAGCCGAGGCGTTCGTGCATCTCAATCATGCGTCCGCGAGCCTGCCGGACAACGCGACGCTCGATGCGCTGCGCGGCTTTATCGACCTGGAGGCGCGCGTCGGCATGCATCGCGCGCTTGAAACGATCGACGCGTCCGTCGCCGAGCTTCCGCAGGCTGTGGCTTCGCTGCTCGGTGTGCACGCCCGGCAGATCGCGATCTGCGAATCGGCTTCGCGCGGCTGGGCGCTTGCGCTCAGCGCCGTGGCGCCGCGTCGGCGCCTACAGGTATTCGTGTCCGCGCACGAATGGGGCGGCAATGTGAACACGCTGCTTGCGCAACCGCGCGTGTCGATGGAGCAGATGCCCGGCGCGCCGCACGCGTCGTGGGACGCGATCGTGCATCAAGCGCTCGAGCAGCGCGATCGCGATGCCGTGCCCGTCGTGTCGTTACCGCTGATCGGCAGTGCGCGCGGTGAAGTGCATCGTCTGGACGGGGTGGCGAGCGCCGTTCGCGACGCTGGCGGCTGGCTGTTCGTCGATGCCAGCCAGGCCGTCGGGCAGATTCCGGTGAACGCCGAAACCCTCGGCGCCGATGTGCTGGTGTTCCCGGCCCGAAAATGGCTTCGCGGCCCGCGTGGCGTCGCGGCGCTCTGTCTGTCGCAGCGCGCCCTTGCCCATTTCGAAGCGCCCGCGATGCTCGATACCTACGGGGGCTGCACGACGCGTGTGCCGGCCAGCGGCCATCTTGCCGTGCGCTTCGCCGACGATGCCAGACGCTTCCAGCTGTACGAGCATCATCCTGCGCTGCGGCTCGGAATGCTGGCCGCCGTTCGCGCGGTGCAGGACATCGGAGTCGAGCGAATACATGCGTACACCAGGAGCCTGTGTGAGCGACTTCATGCGGAACTCGATGACCAGTGGGATTGCGTGCATCTTGATCGTCCGGCCAGTGGATTGCTGTGCGTATCGTTTGCGGGCGTTGATGCCGCCCAGCTGGCGGAGCGGCTATGGCGACGCGGCATCAACACGGCGTGCGTGACGACGTCGCGCTATGCACCGCTCGCGTACGACGGCGAAAATAGTCCGGCGGGCGTGCTGCGTATCAGCCCGCATGCGATCACGCTGCCCGAAGAAATCGACCGTCTGCTTGTCGCGCTGCGCGAAGAGTGCCGGCTGCTAGCCACAGTGTGAACAGGCCCCAGGCCTGCACGCGAGTGAATTCTCTATCACAATAGACGCCACCATGACCCTTTTGCTCGATACCACGATTCCTCGCACGCTGACCGAACTGGTCGAGCGCTTCAGCAAAATGCCGGCGACCCGCATCGAAGCGTGGGTGTTCGACGATGCGCGATCACGCCAAGCCGCGCGGCAGCAGCTTGCGGCTGCCGGCGTGCAAGCCACGTTGCGCAGTGCGTACAAGCCGCTTCTGCATTTTCTGCTGGAGGAAGTCGACCCAAGCCGCTTGACGGACATCGCGATTCAAACGCCCGCCGGCGCGGAGCACCGCTTCAGGCTCGAGGCGTTTCCGCTCGCGGGCCTGTTGCCGCACGCAAAGCTCACGTTCAGCGAGGGCTCGGATGCCACGCATTACGTCGTGACCGTGCCGGGCTCGACCTATCGCGTGTTCGCGCCCAACACTCCGCAGCGCTCGCCTTGCGGTTGGCTGCGGGTGTGGCAAGGCGACCGGCTCGAACAGGATGGTCCGCTCGTCACCGAGTTCGAAGCCGCCTATGCGGTCGCGATCGAGGCGATTCGCAACCACGCGTGGCCACAACGAGCGCCCTTCTTCGAGAAGCTCTGCATCGATATCGAAACAGGCGGCATCGAACACCGGCTGCCATACCACGACGAAGGCATCAGCACGCGCGAGGCGCTGCACGAGGATCTGTATTTTTCCGTGCTGGAGTTTTTCCAGGCGCGCGCGGGCGTGCCCCTCGGCGACCGGACGCTGCAGCCCGGACAGATCATCCCCGAGATCGTCGAGAGCGCGGGCGCCACGCGTGTGCGCGTCAGCTTGCGTCCGTACGACACGGCTGCCGAGCCCGTCGTCGATACAGCCCACCCGGGCGCGGCGGAACTCGATGATGCCGATCGACCGTTGACGCTCACGCAGGTCGACGCACAGCTTCGCAGCCTGAACGGCGTGCCCTTCGGCGCAGTGAGCCGCGAAGGACGCCCGGTCACCGGCATTCATGTCCGGGGCGGGTTGCCGGGCCTGGTCATCTCGGCAGGACAGCATGCGAACGAAACCTCAGGCATCGTCGGCGCGCTGCGCGCCGCTCACATGCTGAAGACGCGTCACGATGCCCACTTTGCGCTCATTGGCGTCGAGAATCCGGACGGCTATGCGCTTCATCACCGGCTTCGCGAGCGCAATCCGCATCACATGCTGCACGCGTCGCGCTATACGGCGCTCGGCGACGATCTCGAAGCGCGGCGAGCCGAACCATTCGGCGAAATGGCCGTTCGACTCGACGCGATCGAGCGGACGCAGGCCGGCCTGCATATCAGCATGCACGGCTATCCCGCGCACGAATGGACGCGCGTGTCCTCTGGCTATATTCCGCAAGGCTTCGAGCACTGGACGATTCCGAAGGGCTTCTTCCTGATCCTGCGGCACCACAAGGGCCTTGACGGCATCGCGTTCCTGGAGGCGCTCACCGCGCAACTCGCGACGTCGCCGGAACTCGCGGCTTTCAATGCGGAACACCTGCGGACCTGGCATGCACACGCCGGCGAGATGCCGTATCCGGTTCTGCATGGCATCCCGTGCATGATCATGGAAGACCACCGGTCCACGGTGCCGTTTACGCTCGTCACCGAATATCCGGATCAGACGATCTACGATTCGGCTTTCCGGCTCGCGCACACGACGCAGGCACGCGCGGCCAGCATCGCGGCGGATCTGTATTGGTCCGGACTGCTGGACGCCACGGGGTCAGCGCGATGAGCCAAGCCTGGGCAATTGTCCCTTTTGTGCCTACTGGGGGTGACCTTGATTTTGATGCTTTTTACAGGTGTAGCCCGATCCAGGCGTGCCAAGGCTCAGCGCTCCGCCCCCAAAATAATAACCAATTAAATCAAACACTTCCTGACTGGTCATTCTAGCGTTCCTCAACACCTCTTCGCCAAGCCCCGGCCGACGGCCGCATGAGGGGAATGAACAAGGTAAGCGTAAATTGCCATCATAAGCCTTGAAGTTATAAAGATGGCGCAGATCATTACAATTCTGGGTAGTAGTGTCCGATTTTCTCGCGCTAATCTGAACGGCCCTCTGCGATCCGGACGATCCGCATGGCTACCCTTGAACGCACCGCGTACCCGCGCTTCCCCGAGGTTCTGGCACCCCGGGAACTGCAAACCGGCTACACGCCACTGCCCGACGAACTCGAATGGGTACGCCGGTCAACGCGCGGTGAGAGACCTCGCCTAGGCCTGCTGGTGCTGCTGAAGGTCTTTCAGCAACTGCACTATTTCCCGCCGCTCGACACTATTCCGATCGCCATCGTTGGTCACGTTCGGCAGCCGCCGATATCGGCGACACCGTGCAGTTCGGCTACGACACCACGTCGTCTCCAACGCTCTTTCGGCATTACACCGCGGTACGCACGAGGCTTGACGTGAAGCCGTATTACGGCACCGACGCGAACACAATCGCGACACGAGCAGCGCACACGGCGTCGCTGACAATGGATCAGCCAGTGGACATCATCAACGCAACGATCGACGAGTTGATCGCGCGCGATATCGAGCTGCCGCCGTTCTCGACGCTCGACCGGCTGACCGAACAGATCCATGCCCGGGCGCAGTCCCGACTCTTCAAGCGCGTCACGCGACGCCTGACCGATGAACAGGAACTCGCGCTCGACCGGTTGCTCGCGCGCGATCTGTCGAGCCGGCAGACTGCCTACAACCGCATCAAGCGTCACGCGAAACGCCCATCCCGGCAGCATCTGGATATGCTGATTGACCAGATCACCTGGCTCGACGAACTCGGGGACTTCTCACTGGCCATCGCCGGAATCCCGGCGTCGAAGCTGCGCTCGCTCGCGCAGCAGGCGATGGCGCTCGATGCATCCGCGCTCAAGAACGATACGCTCCGGAGAAGCGCTACACGCTGATCGTCACGCTGCTCAACCGCATGCGCGTGCGCGCTCGCGACGATCTCTCCGACATGTTTGTACGGCGCATGGGCGCCATCCACAAGCGCGCGAGCGACGAGTTGGACGCAATTCAACGCAAACAACGTGATCAAGTCGAAGATCTCGTAGGCTTGCTTGACGGCGTAGTCGACATCCTCGCCGACGAATCCGACGAGACAGCCATCGCCAAGGCGGTCAGAAAGCTGCTCGCACCGAAAGGCGATCTGGAGCCGTTGCGTGAGAGCTGTGCGGCGATTCGCGCGTTCAGCGGCCGCAACTATCTGCCGCTGCTCTGGAAGCACTTCAAGGCGCACCGCTCGGTCATGACGCGTGTTGCCCGTACGCTCGATTGGGATTCGACCAGCCCGGTCCGCACGCTGCTGAACGCACTCGACGCGGTGCTGGAGAACGAATCGCTGCATCGGGAGTGGATCGATGCGGACCTCGATGTGAGCTTCGACGCGCCGCGGTGGCGTAAGCTCGTGCGGCGCTCGCACGGCGATTGATTGCCGACCAATCGCCGGTATCTCGAGCTCTGCGTGTTCTCGTACATGGCCGAGGAACTGCGGGTCGGTGATCTGTGCGTATCGGGCTCCGATGCGTACGCCGACTATCGCGACCACCTGCTGCCGTGGCGGCAATGCGAGCAGCAGTTGCCGGACTACTGCGACAAGCTCGGCATGCCAACGACCGGCAGCCACTTCGTGCGTCATCTTCGTCAATGGCTGACAGACGCCTCCAGCAAGCTCGATGCCGAATTACCGCGCAAGCGCGAGCACGTCGTGATCGACCGTCACGGCGAGCCGATCCTGCGCAAAACCGTCGCGAAGGAGATCCCTGCGAGCGCGATCGCTTTGCAGGAGCGGCTAAACGCCCGTCTGCCGACGCGGAACATGCTGGACATCCTTGCGAACATCGAGCATTGGACCCATTTCACGCGGCACTTCGGGCCGTTGTCTGGGAGCGACCCGCAGATTCGGAAAGCCGCCGAGCGCTACCTGCTGACTATTTTCGCGATGGGCTGCAATCTCGGCCCGACTCAGGCGGCCCGCCATCTCGACTCCGATGTAACCGCGCACATGCTGTCGTTCGTCAACTTGATGCAAGTCGCGCTGTCGATTCAGGCGGGCACGATTTCGTCGCCGCTGCTGCTGCGTCGGCTCGGCTCCGAAAGCCGCAAGAACCGGCTGTACCTCGCCGCGCGCGAGCTGAGGTGCGACGCGCCAACTGCCAGGGTGGCAACCGCGTTCCACCACTACAACGATTCGCATCCGCACAGTGCCCTGAAGTACCGTTCGCCACGCGAGTTTCGCCGGCAAGGAAATTCTCCAACCCATGCGTGACGGCGTGTCCGGTCATGCGGGGGCAAGTCCAGTCATAGCCTCGGTATTCCCCCATCGGGACCTCATTCGCGATGTCCGGTGTCGCTGACCAGATACTTTGCGCGCGCAGGCGGTGACGCTGTGACAGCGGCACGCGATGTGCTGGAATCAACCGCGCATCATCTACGGAAGTGACGGCAGACTGTGTGACTGGTATTTGGCCTTTCCGTTCAGCCGAGTCACCTTGAGCTAGCGGTCGGTCGCAGCGTCGCGACCGACCATTCAGCCGTGCACTGCTAGGCACTCACGCTGCGGCCTGCATTGCGGAACGGAAAGCGTGCGTTTCAGTAGTATGAGCGCCAGATGGGCAAAATCTTGTGCATCGAGATGCGTGGGGAGTAGAGCATGTCGAACTTTCCCTTTCTTCAACGGTTGCGCCCGGCTGGTGTGCGGTCGGTCCGCTTGACCTCCGGACTGGTACTGTTCACCTACGTGGGCACGCACCTCCTGAATCACTCGCTGGGGAATATCTCGCTCGCATGGCTGGAGCGTGATCTGCTCGTGCAGAAGTTCATCTGGCAGGGATGGCTTGGAACGGTCGTGCTATACAGCGCGCTGGTGACGCATTTCTTCCTGGGCCTGTGGGCTCTGTACGAACGGCGTTCATTGCACTGGACGCCGGGTGAGGTCGCGCAACTCGTTCTCGGCTTGTGCATACCGCCGCTGCTCGCCAACCATGTTGTGAACACACGAGTCGCCTTTGCTGAATTCGGCCTGAACAAGGGTTACGCGCAATTGCTGTACTCGTTCTGGATCGATTCACCGTTCTTCAGTCGTATTCAGCTGATACTGTTGGTGGTCGCCTGGCTGCACGGGTGTTACGGCATCTGGTTCTGGCTACGATTGAAACCCTGGTTCGCGGCGTGGCGGAGTGTACTGCTGAGTGCTGCCGTCCTGCTCCCCGTGCTCGCGTTGCTAGGCTTCTTGCAAGGCGGACGCGAAGTGATTGCGCTCGCGCAAGATCCAGCCTGGCGCGCCGCGGCGACTCGGCCGACGATCATCGGAACGGGATCGCAAAATCTTTGGCTCGCAAAGCTGCGTAACGACTTTTTGCTCTTCGATGGTGGTGCGGTGCTGCTGGTGCTCGCCGCACGACTGGTGCGCACGGCGCGGGAACGCTGGGTCGGTCGGCTCTGCGTTCGGTATCCAGACGGGCGAAAGGTCATCGCACCGCTCGGATTTTCGGTGCTGGAGGTTAGCCGCATCGCGGGCATTCCCCACGCCAGCAGCTGTGGTGGCCGGGCCCGATGCACCTTGTGCCGGGTACGTGTGCTCAGCGATATGCCGCTGCCTGCGCCTGCCGAGGCGGAGCGACGCGTTCTAGAGCGGCTGGGAGTCGATTCGCAGACCGTGCGCCTTGCCTGCCAGTTGCGGCCGACCCATGATCTCTCCGTGTGGCCGCTCGTGCCACCGGCGGCATCAACGGCCTTCTTGCAGCGGAGCCAGCGGGACGTCATCCCACAAGAGCGGTTCGCTGCGTTCATGTTCGTGGATATGCGGGATTCCACAAGGATTGCGGCGGCACAACTCCCGTTCGACAGCCTGTTCGTGGTGAGTCGCTTCCTGAGTGCGGTCAGCGCTGCGGTCGTCGAAGCGGGCGGCCTGCCAAACCAGTTCATGGGGGACGCCGTGCTCGCGATATTTGGCTTAAACAGCGAGCCGTCCACCGCCTGTCGTCAGGCGCTCGGCGCGGTGCCGCTGGTGGCAGCAAATATTGACGAACTCAACGCTGCACTCGAGCAGCATCTGAAAGCGAAAATCCGGTTTGGTATCGGATTGCATTGTGGCCGGGCGGTAATGGGTGAGATTGGTTTTCGCGAGCATGTCACATTCACTGCAATTGGTGACCCATTGAACGTGGCCTCGAGACTTGAACAGTTGACAAAGGAGATCGGTTGCGAGGCGATCGTCTCAGAACAGGTCTTCCAGCTTGCCGGCGTTTCAGCCGCAGCCCTGCCACGGCTTGCCGCACGCGTGCGAGGCCGCGATGACCTGGAGCCCGTGCGCGTACTGTCCAAGGCAGCCCAGATGCCCCGGACCTGACCACGCCCTCCGGGCCACGTTCACGACCCCACGTCGTGTTGCTTGACATACCCTAGTCGATGGCCCCTGATTGGCTGCGGAACGTGAGCCATTCATTGCCAGCGCGTAAACGATCGACAATCTGCGCACCGGCGATGCGAGCATCGGGAATAAATTCGGGGGCGCGCCAGTATCAAGGCTGTCGCCAAACCATTCATCGCATCGAACGGGCGGGCGGCCAACGTCCACATTCTGAAAAGCTAGATTGATCATGCCACAGCCTAGTCATACCACCTACACACGATTCGCGATCGTCATGCATTGGTCAGTGGCGATCCTGATCCTTGTAAACCTGTCGATCGGAATCTACATGGATAGGTTTCCTCACAACTCACCGAGCTTCAACGGCATCCTGTTCTATCACGCCTCGATCGGCAGCCTGATCTTCATGCTAACTGTGCCACGCCTCGTGTGGCGTGCGACGCACACGCCAGCGGCGCTGCCGGACAGCGTTCCAAAGTGGCAGGCGCAAATCGCGGGCGCGCTGCATGGCGTGCTGTACTTGCTACTGTTCCTGGTGCCACTGACCGGTTACGTGCATCGTCTTGCGGGCGCACACCCGGTAAGCTTCTTTGGCCTCACGGAGCTACCGGTGTTCATTGGCCGCGACGAGCCGTTGCGGCTGCTGACCGACACCCTGCACCGCGCGCTAGTGCTTACGCTTGGATTGCTGCTAGTTGGGCACGTCGTCGCCGCACTGAGGCACAAGTTCGTCAATCGCGACGGCGTGGCCGAGCGGATGGGGATCTGAGCGGCACGAGGCAACCGTTAGAGACGGTTTCATAAAGACTGCGCGGCGCGCCAAGGGTATTCCAGCAAATCAGGCAGCAACCGAGTTTGAGGAACGCGCCGTGACTGTCAGCACGGCGCTCGAAACGAATACGGAGCCGACGGAGGTGATGCAGTCAGGCATGCGTGCGTTCAACGACCCAGCGATAATTTCCCAGGCCGCTGTCGTGCTCGGTACGGCGCTTGACGTTCACCGGCTCGATACCGCGACTGCGCAACGCTCGTCGATGTCGCTCGGAGTCGTAACCGCGATCGGCGTAGACCACACGCGGTCTCTGTATTGGGTGATCGCGCAATCAGCGAACCGGCGGAATCGCGTCGATCAGCGGCAGCAATTGCGTGACGTCGTTGACGTTCGCTCTGGTCAGGATCGCGGCGAGCGGGAGGCCGTTGGCGTCGGTGACGATGTGGTGCTTGGAATCGGGGCGCGCACGATCAGTAGGATTTGGCCCAGTTGTTGGCCCGCCCCAATGGCGCGGATCGATGATGACTCGACGGCCGTTCGCGAGAAGCCGATCTGGCCTGCTATTCGCAGCTTCGCGAATAGCAGCTCGTGCAAGCGGTCCCACACGCCGGCGGCCTGCCAGTCGCGTGGCCGTCGCCAACACGTCACGCCCGAGCTGCCCCCATCTCGGCAGGCAGGTCGAGCCACCGCAGTCCGGTCGTGAGAACGAACAAGATGCCGGTCAGCGCGGCGCGATTCGAAACAGGCAAGGGGCCCGGGTTCTTCTCGCGCCGCGGCTTGGATGGCAACAGTAACGGATCGATCAGCGCCAACAGTTTGTCGTCGAAGATTGGCTTGCCCATCTCCTCGATCCTGTTGTTACGTCGATCGAGGTTAGCAAGTTGCGTTGCGGGCTAGCAGCCCCGACGAAGTCTTTTTGAAATCGTTTTTAAGCCAAGCGGCTGCTCCAGAACAGCTTGCTGACGGTCGGAGCAACAGGCTGAAGGGCAGCAACCGGTTGGTTCCTGCCCGATGTATCGTGTTCGCAGACAGCAAACCTCCATTTAGTGCATCCAGCAGAGTCCGGCCAGCAGTTGACTGTCGCCAACCGCCCGCCGATGTTGATTGACGGGCCGTTTCCCGACACCGATATTGCCGGGACCTAGTGTTTGTCCGAGATTCGGCTCGCGAAACACGGGCGATTAAAATCCAGCTGATGGGTCATAGCCAACCGCTTCCAATTCCCTCAGTTCGTTGATGAGTTGCCGGTGCGTGACCGGTCCCTGCGTCCTCACGAACGGATAATCGCTGCACTGTTGCAGTGTCAAGGTAGGCGCGGCGAATACGCCGGTACCTGCACCGGCAGCCAGTCACGTGATCGTGGCGAGGCAACGCGTAATACGGTTTATAATATGTATTCCTGATTACTTCTATGAGGGATGGCGAGGAAGATTCGGGGGCGACCACTCGCCCCCTTCCAATGCGTTCCTGCATCACCTCCCCGTATACACAAGCGAGTTTAAGCGCTCCAACGAGCCGTCCTTCTCCGCCTGTATCAATTCCTGACGGACCTCTGCGCGTGTTTTTCCGACCGGCGCGACACGACTTGTCGTCACCACCGATTGCGGCGCTGATGGCAAGCCCGCTTGCGACATGATCGTCGCGTCGTTGCCCGACGCGCCCGGTGCAACGCTCTGCTCTGCTGCGTTGAGGTGCGACACGCCAACCGCCAGGGCGGCAAACGCGATCCACGTAAGGTGTTTCATGAAAATCTCCGCTTGGTCTACCGGGGACCCCGCAACGTCCTGCCCGTCGTGATCGGGTCGTTCCGCGCGGGACCGCCACGCCACGCCAATCGCAGGTGCCTGACGCCTATGAATCAGCTGGACGTGTACCTGTTAAACCTGCAGAGCCGGTGTCTTATTCCCACCTACTCACGCTTGCCTTCACCGCAAACAAGTGGGAATAGGTCGGTCCGGACCTCGGTATTCCCCCATCGGCACCTCGTTCGCGACGTCCAGTGTCGCCGCCCCGTCAGCGCGCACCCTCTGCGGAAGCGATGCCCGCCAGAGCGAGGGGTATCTGGCCTTTCCGCTCGACCTGGGTCACCTTGAGATAAAGGTCGAGCGCTCCGCGCAGTCGCGGCAGAGCGTCGACCACGTCGCGATCACCATAGACAGCTATCGCTGGCGCCTCGGTCTCGTGCGCAGCGAAGCGAAGTTCGATGTGCTGGAGCAGCGCCTCGCGGCTGCGGCGGCGATAGATGTCCCGACGATCACGCGCGAGGTCAATGCCGACGGCGCGCCGCATCCGGATGCCGGCCGCGTACGCGAAGAAGTTCACCGGGAAGTATGCGCATCGCAACATCACGGGCGAGATCGGCCGCAACCTACTGCAGGATGCGCCGAAGGCATTGCGGACGCGATCGCCGACGTCGAGCGGCTCTGAGTGCGGGCCGACCATCCTCGAACCACCGAACCGGCGCGCCGCACGTCGCCGAAGTCGACGTGCTACACACGCAAGCCACATGACGATCGCGTGACGCAACGACCGCTGAACCTCGTCGACAGCACGCGGATGTAACGATCTGACGACTCGCGTACCGAACGCGTGTCTGCGGCAAACAAACCGGGAATAAATCTCCGGCCCGACCAGTAAACCGTCGTGAAGGCGCCGGCTTATTACTGGGCGATCCGGCCGTCCAGATCCCTCTCTCGCTTGCGAGGACACAATGTCGACTCAGAACCCATCCAATCCGTCACGCCGGAGAGCCTTGAAGTGCATGGCCTATGGCGGGCTCGGGACGCTGTTCACGCTGTCGGGCGGCGTGCTCATTCCGATCGACCTCACATTCGCACAGGAAACCAACGCGAAGCCCACGGACATGGGCAAACCGCTGTTCCTGCAGATCAGCGATACGCATATCGGGTTCAACAAGGAAGCGAATCCCGATGTCGCGAGCACGCTCAAACAGACCATCGATCTCGTCAACGACATGCCCGCGAAGCCGGCGCTCGCCATTCACACCGGCGACATCACGCATCTGTCCAAGCCGGCCGAGTTCGACCTCGCGTCGCAGCTCCTGTCTGGCTTGAACGTGCCGGAACTTCACACTGTCCCTGGCGAGCACGATGTCACAGACGGCTCGGGCGCCGAGTATTTCAGCCGGTTCGGCAAGGCGTCGAGCAATCGCGGCTATTACAGCTTCGACCATGAAGGCGTCCATTTCGTCAGCCTCGTCAACGTGATGCACTTCAAGCCGAACGGGCTCGGCAGCTTCGGCGAGGATCAGCTCGCGTGGCTGGAGAAGGATCTTAAGGGCAAGTCGGCAAGCACGCCTGTCGTGGTCTTCTCGCACATGCCGATGTGGACGATCTACGAGCCCTGGGGCTGGGGCACCGGCGACGCACCGCAGGCGATGGAATATCTGAAGCGCTTCGGCTCGGTCACCGTGCTGAACGGCCATATCCACCAGATCGTGTCCAAGGTCGAGGGCAACATCACGTTCCATACCGCTCGCTCCACCGCGTTCCCGCAACCGACGGCCGGCAACGGCCCCGGCCCGGTGCCGCTAACGGTTGCCCGCGACCAGTTGCCCAAGATGCTGGGCGTGACCACCGTCGAGTTCGCCGGACATCCCATGTCCTCGGCCCTGCACGAAACGACCATCGTATAACCCAAGAGGAGCCAGTTATGAAAATGATCTCGTCTTCAAAATTGATCGCCGGCATGCTGTTTTGCCTCGCTGCGTCCGGGGCAAGCGTCACCGCGTTCGCGCAAGGCCCAGGCAACTCGCTTGTTACGATCAAGAATTTCATGTTCATGCCGATGTCCACTACGATCAAGGTCGGACAAACAATCACGTGGAAGAACCTCGACGGGGAACCGCACACCGTCGTCAACGATGCGGGCGTCTTTCATTCGAGCGCGCTGGACCAGAACGACACGTTCTCCTACAAGTTCGACAAGCCGGGGGTCTACAAGGTCCTTTGCGGAATTCATCCTTACATGAAGGAGACGATCACCGTCGAATGACGTGAATCGAGGAGGTTCGTGTCGGGCGACGCTCTGCGCAAGTGCGAAGCGTCGCCCGATTGCACATCTGGCGCCCGGTTTTTCGCACCCGCCGCGGGTTTGGCTATCGATTCGATCGCGTGCCCGCCTGATTCGCCATCAACGGATTCTTGCTCGTTTCGCCGAAACGCAACCACGTCAGGAGCCGGCACCGGCGCGCAGGTTCATGACGAACCCATCGAGCGCGCCGGCACCCGCATCCGTCACGGCCCAGTAGTTCATGCGCCCGTCGCTCCAGTGCGCGAGGTGGTAACCCAGCCGCTCGTACACGCGAGGCGCCTCGCCCGCATCAGCGCCGGGCCAAACGTAGAGGTTAATCGGATGCAGCTTGTAGCGATAGACCATCACCGCGACGGCCCGTCCGTCCAGATAGTCGAGCCGTCCGCCGATGAGCGGATAGCCGACCCGTGCCAGATCCAGCACAGGTGGCGCATAGTCTAGCTTGCCGTCGAACCACGGCTTGACCGTGTGCCGATCGGTCGAAACGACATCCACGAGATGATTGACCTGGAGCGAGCGCACGTGGCTGTCAACGAGTTCGGTACCGAGCCGTACATCGGTCGACGGGATCGACAGGTACAGCGCGCCGCTCCACGCGAGCGCAACCGTGCTCACGACCACCGCGCCGGCCGGCGCCCAGAGCGACGCGCCGCGCGGCTTGCGCGCCGTCAGCCATTCCGCGGCACGCTGGAGTAACGTCCTGCGCAGCCCGATGCCGAACCTGATCCGCGCGTGCAGCGTGTCGGGCGCGACGAAGCGCAGGTCCGACGATTTCAGCAGCACGCTCACGCGCTGCTGCGCCTGAAGCATCAGCCGGCATGCGTCGCACGCCGCCAGATGCCGCTCGAACGCGAGGCTCTCGGAGAGACTAAGCTCGTTGTCGAGATAGCCTGCCAGCATGTCGTGCGCTTCCCGATGATCCATCACGCCTCCTGACCCGCATGCACGAGTATCGCGGCGAGCTGTCGGCGCCCGCGTCCGAGACGGGACATCACCGTCCCGATCGGCACGCCGACGATGCTCGCGATTTCCTTGTACGAGAGTTCCTCGAGCTCCCTCAGCACGATGACCTCCCGGTGTTCGACGCTCAGGCTGTCGAGCGCGCTGACGACATGCTCGCGATCCTGGTCGCGCATCATCAGCGTCTCGGGGCTGAACAGGCCCTCGTCGCTCAGTTCCGGCGCATACGCATCGTCGTCGCACGACAGCGATTCCGCCGCGAGCCGCTTGTGCTGCCGATACAACGTGTAGAACGTGTTGCGCACGATGCACAGCAGCCACGCGCGCGCATCATCGCCGTCGAACCGGTCGATGAAGCGAAACGCCCTGATGTACGCCTCTTGCACGATGTCCTGCGCGTCCTGGTCGTTACGGGCGAGCCAGCGGGCAAGGTTGTATGCGGAACGCATGTGGGGAACCATCAGTACCTCGAAACGCCTGGCCGTCGTTTGCTCGTTCATGCTGAACCTGGATCGTCGCTTGATCGAAACCGCACCTGCATATGAGGTAACCGTCGACGCACGATTTCTATTCCCGTCCGTGCGGGAATTGCGTGCGAAATGTGCGACCGGCTTCAGGTGCCGCGGCAATGCCGGTCGATGCTTCGGAAGTTGTGCCGACATACGGATTCCGTAGCGGCCGGACGGGACGGCAATATCATGAAAACGAGTGGAATAAATTCGCGCGGCGCCGGTAAACACACTGAATCCTCAAGGAGCGTGCCCATGCTTCGCCGCCTGCAATTCAGTTCCGGCATCGTGATGTTGACCTACCTCGCGGCCCATCTTTTCAATCACGCCATCGCTCTATGGTCGCTGCATGCGGCCGGTGTTTACCTATCAGCCATCAAATGGGTGCTGTACAGTCCGCCCGGCACCGCCGCGCTGTACGGGTCGGCCGCGACGCACTTCTGGCTCGCGTTGCGCTCGCTCTATCTGCGACGCTCGTGGGCGATGACGCCGATCGAATGGGTGCGGCTGTTCGCTGGCTTGAGCCTCCCGCTCCTGCTGATTCGCCATGCCGTCGCGACGAGGCTGGCGGCATCGCTCTATGCGTTTGATCCCAACTACGACCGCGTGGTCGTCTCGCTGCTGACCGCCGGTACGCAGGGTTTGCAGATCGCGTTGCTGGCGCCCGGCTGGGTGCACGGCGGCCTCGGCTTGTGGTTCCGGCTCAGGCAATACCCGGTCGCGCAACGCGCGAAATCCGTGCTCGTCGCGATCTGGATCGCCGTCCCGATGCTTTCCGCCGCGGGGTTCCTGAAGATGCTGTACGTCGAGAAGCACATGTTCGGCGCGCTGCCCGCGCTCGATCCCGCGCTAGCCCTGCATCGGCAGTCGCTTGAGTCATGGCGGCACGGGCTCAACCTCGGCTATGTGGGTCTCGTCATTCTCTCAATCGCCGTCGGCCACACGAGAAACGTGCTGGAAGCAAGACGCGCGACTCATCGGCCGGCTGGCTGAAGCTCGCCCGCACGAAGCACGCCGGTATCGCCTCGCAGACATCCCGTCTATCACGGCAATCAACGCACGCGTTCGACGATTCGCGCGTGACGTTGCGACCGTTCGCGCTCGTGTTTTTTGATTCTTCATCGCGTTCACACAAACGGAATAAACATGCGCGATGCGGAGTTCAGCAGGTGTAGCACTCATCATTTCTGTCAAGGAGATCGACATGAACAAGCACCTGATGATCGGCGTTTCCGTTGCGGCTTTCAGTCTTGCCGGCTTTGCTGTGCATGCATCGGCACAAGAAAGGACACGCGCCGAAGTACGTCAGGAATTGATCGAGGCCGAAAGCCAAGGCTTGCGCTTCGTGACCGACACTTCGTATCCCGACGTGAGCCCGCTCTTCAGGCAGCAGGCCGACCAGATGAGGGATCACGCCGAATCCACAGAATCCGCCGGAATGGGCCGCGACGCCGCTGCGTCGGCCGATGCAGGTAAGCGTGCGATCGCACCGTCGACGGGCGCGCCCGCCACATGTGTCGGCCCCGTCAGCTTCTGCTCGACGTATTTCGGTAGCTGACGTGATCGCGTCTTTCTCGTTTCACTTTCCGTTCGCCCTGTCCTTCCGGGAGCATCATCATGAAATATCACATCGCACTTCTGGTTTGTGCAGCCGTGTTTTCCGGCCAGACCGCAATTGCGCAGACTTCCACGCCACTGACTCACGCACAAGTACTGGCGGAACTCTATCGGCTGGAAGCGGCCGGCTACAACCCCTCCGCCGGCGATCAGGGTACGTATCCCGACGACATTCAGGCAGCGGAAGCCAAGGTCGCCGCGCAGCAAGCCAATCAATCGACGCCCGCCACCGTCGCGCGTGCGCCGCGGCCCGGCCTGCCCGAACCGACTGTCAAGTGAGGGTGTGTGTCGCCGCGACGGAGGAGACGCCGCATCACGCGACGAATGTGGCACGGACGCGCCAAGATGGCCGTCCGTGCCACTGTATCGACACACAGACCGAACAACGTGCGTCGCGTGGTGCCCCGCTCGTTTCCACGCGACTCGTCACGCCAAGGCAGGCGCCGAACCGATCGGAGCGACACATGTGCTTACAGATGCGCGCCGAAGAACGGCGCGAGCGTCGCAGCGGGCACCGGCGAGTTTGAGCCTGTGGGGCTGATGTTGCCACTAACTGTGGCATTCGAAGGCTGCTTTGCTTCGCCAACTGCCGTTCGCCTCTCACGCGTTCGAACGGCCCAAGTGGGTCGTCTGCCGCCACCTGGCGGATGCGCCCCACGGGTCGACCGGAGGTAAGACCGGGGCCGCTAGAGCAAGTCGTACGGTGCGAGAAGCGGGATAGACTGATAAACAAGCGGCCACGACACAGTGTCGAATGGCGACCGTTCATCGGCGCGCTCTCGCCCCGATCAGCGGCGTACGCACTGAATGTCCTGTCGGCGCTATTTCGCTGGCTGGTCGAGCAGCGCTACGTGCTGGCGAATCCGTTCGCCGGCGTCAAGGTCAAGGGCCACGCGCCGCGCTCCGGATTGGACGTGTCGCGCGGTTTCTCCGAGGGCGAGTGGCTGCTGATCCGCACACTTGCCGACGGCCTCGAATGGTCCTACGGCTGGAGCGTGCCGGCCGCCCAGCGCGTGCGGTTTCTGCTGGACTTTGGCTATGCGACGGGCCTGCGCGCCGGTGAACTTGTCGGCGCGACGCTCGCCGATATCCGTCGGGATGAGCACGGCGATCACTGGCGGCACGTGCTCGGCAAGGGCGGCAAGCGCGGTAAGGTTGCGTTGCCGACGCGCTCGAGGACCAGCGGCCCGCGACGGCCGAGAAGCTGCGCCGCGCGAGTCCGCACTGGATGCGGCACACGCACGCCTCGCACGCGCTGGCGCGGGGCGCCGAGCTGATCATGGTGCGCGACAATCTGCGCCATGCGTCGATCTCGACAACGTCGACCTATCTGCACAGCGACGAAGTGCAGCGAGCGCGGCAGTTCGACCAGGCGTTTGCCGCACGGGACTTCAAGCGGTAGGCCGTTTATACCGACCTCCGCATAAGCCGCGAATTTTCATAACTTCGCGGCTTATGATAGGAATTTACGCTTACCTTGTTCGCCCACCATATAGGGAGGAGGGGTATCTATCAGATCACTGCAAGGCGAAAGCTTCGAGCGGAAATGGCCGGCGTCACAAGCCAATGCTGGCGCGTTGGGTCGAAGGACGCGCCCGCTCGCTCTGACGGCCGGGCGCGATCGCGCGGCAACGATAGTGCGGCGGCATCGGTCGTCAGGATTCGATGCCGCCGCCTATTTCGTCAGATTACGAATAGCAGTGCGGCAAAGACTGCATAGAGCCACCCGACATGCGTGAGCTGCCGGCTGCGCACCCGCGTTGCGCGGAACGACCACTGCAGAAAGATGATGGCCAGTGCCGTGATGCACGCGGCAAGAATGGACGGCGTCGCCAGATGCCACGGGGTGAAGAACAGGCCGAACGCCGTGGGGATCGTCGCCTGGATCATCATCGCGCCGCTGATGTTGGCCAGGGCCAGCCGCTCCTTGCCTTGTCGCACCCAGATCACCGCGTTCATGATTTCGGGCAACTCAGTTGCGATCGGGCTGAACAGCAAGGCGGTGAGCTGCGGGCTCAGGCCGAGCCACGGGCCGACGGCTTCGATCTGGCGGACGAACAGATGAGACGCGGCGAAGATCACCACGACCGCGCCGATCACCTGCAAGGTGACCCAGAACATGGCCGGATTCGCATCGCGCGGGCGCAGTTTCAGCGGTTCGAGGTCTCCGTGTTCGTCGCCGTCGCCTGAAGCGCTCAACTCCTTCCAGCAATACACCGCGTAGGCCGCGAGAAACGCCAGACCGAGCACGGGCTTGAAGCTGAACAGGACGAGGCCGAGCCCGATCTTGACGACAAAGATTGAAAGAAACCAGAGTTGGTCGCGACGAAGGCGTTTCGTGTTGGCGTCGATCGCGCCGCCCCGCACTTTGCCGACGCGATGTGCGGTGGCCAGCAACGCGACGCCGACGACCGCATAAGCGACCGTGCTTAGCGCGAGCGGTCCGCCGATTGCAGCACCGACGCCGATTTCCTTCTGGGCCGGCGAACTGCCGAATGCAACGGCCACCAGCGTAACGACGCTTTCAGGAAGTGCCGTGCCGAACGCGGCCAGAATGGTGCCGGTCGCTGTCTGCGTCAGATTGAGCTTCTGGCCGAGCCATTCGACGCCATTGACGAACGTTTCGCACGAGAAATAGATGATGCCGGCAGCGGCGACGAGCAGAGCGAAGGTCAGGATCATGACGGTCGCCCCGGAATGATGATGTGGGGTGCGAGCAGCACTTGTCGTTCTCCACGAGCCGGGCCAATGAACCAATGACGTCGCCCTTCGCCCGGCTCGGGTGGAAGGGAAACGTCAAAGGTCTCGTCAGGCCGTGGAAAGGCTGCCGACGCCATGGCATGGGATGCCAATTATGTTGACGGCGGCGCTCTGCCGAGGATGGCAAAGCAGACTACTCCCCTAAGACGGCTTCGATTATAACGCGCTATCGCGCCGATAGGATGTCATCGCGGTGACAAAGGTAGATCGCCACGCAAGCGTGTGCGGGCACATCCGTCGCGGACGGCGTCAGCATTCGCAGATCCGGTACCGGGTCTGCCCGCATCGATTCGATGCGCTTCCGTGCGCAAATACACACGGCGTCGGACTCCAGGAATAAGCCTCCAAATGCGTACGTTTACAGCACGTATCGCGCGCCATGGAAAATGATCATGCCGTCGCACAGGCAGGGGCGTTTGCGTGCGCGACAAATCGCGAACGGCAATCGCTCGACTCTCTCGGCAGGCGCGATGCTTCGATGCAAATGGAGGCAGCCATGTATGCCACTTACGGAATCGTCGTCGCCGGTGTGACCGCGCTGGGCATGTCACCACACCCAAGCTGGGCGCAGCAAACTGTCAATGCGACATTGCTATCGAACTCGATCCAGCTCGAGAAGCACAGCGTGAAGGCGGGGCGCGTCACACTTGATGTCAAAAATGCTGCCGACAACAATATGGAACACGAACTTGTCGTGCTCAAGACGGATCTCCCTGACGACGCACTCCCTGTCAGCAAAGGACAGGTGCTGGAGCACAAGCTGAGAAAAATCGGGGAAGTCGAAGACGTCGCGCCGGGCAAGAGCAAGCGCGTGTCGTTCAAGCTCGCGCCCGGCCGCTATGCGCTGATCTGCAACAAGCCGGGCCACTATGAAGCGGGCATGCATGTGGCGCTTGTCGTTGCGCCATGATTACCGATATCGCCTGGCGGCTCCGATCGACCCATGATCAACACAGGAACGCGTCTGCTTCAGACGATCGGCATCAGGCGACCGTCCGGTACCCGCTACGTTGTGTACCCAAGCGGACACTCCGGACGGCCGCATATGCCGTGCAAGTTGACGCGTGCACGTCATCTGCGCGGAATAAAACACGCCACCGGATCGTTTACTGGTTGCCGTAACGCAAGGCGCGGGCCACCGGCGACGCTGCGCGTCGTCGTGCCCGAGACCGCGATTCCCGAGGCATTGTGGATTCGGACGGCTATCGCGTTCGCGCATCGCTGCCTCTGTAATCTCTACAAGGACGGAAACCATGATCAGGATCTTGCTGTGCGCGATTGCATGCGCCGTGCCTGTTGCCACCTTTGCTGAGCCACCGAAGATTTCAAACGGCATGGTGGTCGACGACGATGGGATGACGCTCTACATGTTTGATAAGGATACTGCGCCCGGAAAGAGTACCTGCACCGGCGGCTGTGCGACCAATTGGCCCGCAGCGCTCGCCGATCCCTATGACAAGGCAACTGGCGACTGGGGTCTCATTTCTGTGGGCGGGAAACAGCAGTGGACCTATAAGGGACACCCGCTGTATCGCTTCGCAAAGGACAAACAGCCTGGCCAGCGGAACGGCGATGGCATTAGCGGCATGTGGCATACCGTGAAGCCTTGAAGGTGTCCCGCAATTTGCCCGCCGGGACGCGCTGGGCACCACGAGGCAGCGGTGGACTACGCTCCCAGCACGTCGCCGCAGCAAAGCGCGCTGATGCTCAGTCGTTCCCGGATCCCATGACGCAAATTGCATGTGCAACACGGCGGCGACCGACGATGCGCATACGTTGGTCAACGGTACGCCGTGGGGCTCCGTCCTCGTCATCGCGACGCTGCCGAGTTGTTCGCCCAGGTGGTGCCAAAGGCGTTTGAGCACCTGCTTGTAGGCGTCCAGCGTACACCCGGTCATCCGCACGAAACCGAGATGGAGGCCGACGGCCAAGCGGTACAGGTGCGAGCGGCGACCGTCGATCAGTGCACGCTCCCGGGCCGAGAACGTGAAGAAGGTGTTGAGTTCGAACTCGGTCAGCTCATGCGGAAAGTGCCGCAGGCCAAGGTACGGTAGCCGCCAGTGGTCCATCGGTCGCACTCCCCCGCGAAAATGGACTGTGCAGCGTAGCGAGAAATTTGTCGGCGGACGATCGCAAGCCGAATATGACAATTTCGGTGCGGTGTCGCGTATCGACCCGCGAAATAGCCGCGGAAATCATGCTCGCGAGGCACCTGATCGCCGGCGGCGGTACCGACGGCTGACGAGGATAGAAAATTAATGCCGGTGCCGATGATGGATATCCGGGAAATGCGCGTGCGAATGCGTGATGCGCAGGTGTACGTGCGGATGTGTGTGCGGCTCGTCGCCTTCGTACGGAAAGTCGTGGGTATGCTGATGATGCTCGTCGTGCCGGTGCCGATGCGTGTGCTCCAGCCGCTCATGCGTATGCTCGTGCACGTGCCGCTCCCGCATGTGCAGCCAGATCCCCAGTGCCATCAACACGACAGCAGGACACCGCCGGCGACGATCGCGACCATCCCGAGGAACACCTGCAGATCGACGTTCTCACGGAAGACGATCCACGCGATGACGGCGGTCAGCACGCCCTCGAGATTGAGCAGCAGTGCGCTCGTGGCAGCTGGCGTGCTCGACAGACCGAGCATCAGCAGCGCGGGCCCGGCGATGCCGCCTGCCGCGATCGCGCCGGCGAGCCAGGGAATTTCCGCCTTTTTCAGTTGATGGCCTGCGTCGGATTGCGCAGCCGGCTGCCGCAGTCGGCGAACGAAGATGCCGAGGCCTAGGCCAACGCCACTCCCGAGATAGAACAGGCCGGCCACCATGAATGGCGACATCGAGCCGAGCAACGCCTTGGCCAGAGGCGTGGCGGCGCCGAACAAGGCGGCAGCAGCACCACACGGCCATCCCTTAAAAGTTAACTTGTAGATGTAATAACGCATGAGTAGTATTCGCTACATGGATGCTATCTCGACCTGGTCACTCCTTGTTCTGACCCTGCCAACGGAAAACGCAACCGCCCGCATGCGTTACTGGCGCGCGCTCAAGGCGAAGGGCTGCGCGGTGCTGCGCGACGGCATTTACCTGCTGCCATACACGGATGAGCGCGAGAGCATGCTGCGCGAGCTGGCGGGCGCGATCGCGGAAAGCGGCGGCACCGCCCACCTGCTACGTGCGCCAAGCCTCGACGCCTCGCAGGAGCTGGAATTTCGCGCACTCTTTGATCGCGACGAGGAATACGCCACCTTCACACGGGCGCTCGCGGACGCCCGCAAGACACTGGCTGGTCAGTCCGCCACGGAACTGACACGCCTGCTGCGCCGCCTGCGCAAGGATTTCGACACCATCCGGGCGATCGACTACTTCCCGGGGGACTCGGCAACTCGCGCAGAAGTCGCGTTGCAGGACTTCATCGCGCTCGTCGACACCGTGCTGTCACCGGGCGAGCCGCACGCCGCGGAGCGCGCGATCCGCCTGCTTGCGATCGACGAATATCAAGGCCGCACCTGGGCGACGCGTCAGCGTATGTGGGTCGATCGCGTTGCCAGCGCATGGCTGATTCGCCGTTTCATCGACGCGCGAGCCCGCTTCATCTGGCTCGCGTCGCCGGCGGATTGTCCGCGTGACGCGCTCGGCTTCGATTTCGACGGCGCCGCGTTCACCCATGTCGGCGAGCGCGTGACGTTCGAGGTGCTGCTCGCGAGTTTCGGGCTCGACAAGGATCCTGCGTTGATGCGGCTCGGCGAAATCGTGCATGCGCTCGACGTGGGCGGGCCCGCCGCGCCCGAAACGGTCGGCTTCGAGGCGGTGATGGCCGGCACGCGACAACGTGCGGAAAACGACGATCAGTTGCTGGAACAGATGGGCGCGGTGCTCGACGCGCTGTACGCGCACTTTGCCTCGAATGGCAAAAGCGAGACCGGGGGACGTTCATGACCGCGACCATCGCCACGAACAAGCCGACCTACTCGCTGGGCCAACTGGTCGGCTACATGCTGCGGCTCGGCACCTTCGGCTTTGGCGGCCCGGTCGCGCTCGCCGGCTACATGCGCCGCGATCTCGTCGAACGGCACGGCTGGATCACGGAAGCGGACTACAAGGAAGGGCTGACGCTCGCGCAGCTCGCGCCGGGGCCGATGGCTGCCCAGCTCGCGATCTATCTCGGCTTCGTCCATTACCGGATCCTCGGCGCGACGCTCGTCGGTTTTGCGTTCGTGCTGCCGTCGTTCCTGATGGTCCTCGGGCTCGGCTTCGCTTATGCGCACTTCGGCGGACTATCGTGGATGCAGGCCGTCTTCTACGGTGTCGGGGCCGCGGTGGTCGGCATCATCGCGATGAGCGCGTACAAGCTCACCACCAAGACCGTCGGTGACGACAAGTTGCTCTGGGCGATCTTCCTGACGCTCGCTGCCGTGACCTTCATCACGGAATCGGAAATCGCGTGGCTCTTCATCGTCGCGGGCCTGATCGGCTGGTTCTGGCGCGCCCCACCCAAATGGCTGCACAAGAGCGGGTTGAATGCACTCATCGGCGCCAACCTGCCGGCGGCAAGCGGCGTGCTGAGCGGCATCGATCTGCCACAACTCGTGCAGATCGGCGGGTTCTTCATGAAAGCGGGGGCGTTCGTGTTCGGTTCGGGACTCGCAATCGTGCCGTTCCTGTATGGCGGCGTCGTCACAGAGCATCACTGGCTAAACGACAAGCAGTTCGTCGACGCCGTCGCGGTCGCGATGATCACGCCGGGCCCGGTCGTGATCACCGTCGGCTTCATCGGGTATCTCGTGGCGGGCCTGCCCGGCGCGTGCGTCGCCGCGCTGGGCACGTTCCTGCCTTGCTATCTGTTCACCATCATTCCCGCGCCTTACGTGAAGAAGTACGGCCACCGGCCCGACGTCAAGGCGTTCGTCAACGGCATCACGGCGGCGGCCGTCGGCGCAATCACGGGCTCCGTGCTCGTGATCGCGAAGCGCTCGATCGTCGATTTGCCCACCGCCGTGATCGCCGTTGCAACCGTTCTGCTGCTGTGGCGCTTCAAGAAGCTGCAGGAACCGATGATCGTGACCGCCGCGGCACTCTTCGGGCTGGTGGCATACCCGCTGCTCCACCATTGACGCGTATCTCCAGGTGACGGCCATGACGTACGAGATGAAAGCGTTGTCCTGCGATCCGACCGGGCTGCCGGGCCTGTCCGAATGGCTGATTCGTAGCCACTACGAGAACAACTACGGCGGGGCCGTCAAACGCCTGAACGCGATCACCGACCAGTTGGCCGGAATCGACCCGGCGAGCGTACCGGTGTTCGTGCTGAACGGCCTGAAGCGCGAGGAGTTAATCGCCGCGAATTCGATGATCCTGCATGAGATCTACTTCGACAGCCTTGGCGCGAGCGGGCCGATGGGCGGCGTACTCCAGGCCGCAATTGAACGTGACTTCGGCAGCGTTGACCGGTGGCGCGACGAATTCGTTGCGATGGGCAAGGCGCTCGGTGGCGGCTCCGGTTGGGTGCTGTTGAGCTGGTCGCCACGACTTGAGCGGTTGACCAACCAGTGGGCGTCGGACCATGCGCATTCGCTGGCCGACGGCACGCCGCTGCTGGCGCTCGACATGTACGAGCACGCGTATCACATCGATTTCGGGGCCAAGGCTGCCGCCTATGTCGACGCGTTCATGCAGAACATCAACTGGACCAGCGTCGCGACACGGTTTGCGACTGTCACCTCCTGAGCAAGCCATGTGGAAATTCTGCAGATCCGTACCCGCCATCACCGTGATCACTCTGTGTTTCGTGACATCCGGGTGCGAAAAAAATGCACCGGACCGCGCTGCCGGTGAAGCCGTCACGCTGGAGCAAGTGCCCGCACCGGTGAAATCGACGATCGAGCGAGAGCTGCAAGGCGGAAGCGTCGAGAAAATCCAGCGACGCACGAAAGACGGCAAGTCGCTCTATACCGTTTCTGTGGCGATGAACGGTCAGGTGCAGAGATTGCTCGTGGCCGACGACGGCAGGCTGATTGTCAGTCGCCCGGCCGGTGACGAGGACGAAGAGGATGACTGACCGTTCGGGCGCATCGCCAGACGGGAGAAATGCCGTGCAATGGATTACGCGTGAACGCCTGATGATCGATTGCACTGGATCTTGCGTACATTCAGACAGGAGAAGCGCCATGAAATGGATTACGCGTGAACGGCCGAAGATCGATCGCATTGCGTGCCCGTGGCTGATCGCCCGGTTTATCGACGAGACCCCCGAGTTCCTCTACGTTTCGGGTGCTGAAGTATTGCGACTGGCAGAGGAAACCGGCGCAATACCTTACGACGTGCCCGACGTTGAACTGGGACACCACGACGACCGCTGCAGCTTCGATGCGTTTCTCGAAAAGTACCAGCTGCATGACCCGGCCTTGCTCAAACTCGCCGAGATCGTGCGCGGCGCGGATACCGGGCGGCTCGATCTCGCGCCCGAAGCAACCGGCCTGTATGCGATCTCGATCGGCCTGTCCAAAACCTTCGCCGACGATCACGAGCAACTTCGGCACGGGATGGTGATGTACGACGCGCTCTTTGCGTGGTGCCAGCGCGATGCACGTGCCTAGCGGCCGCGTGGCCGTCTCGTTCGCGATCCGTCTCTCGCGCCGGCTCCTTCCGGCCGGCGTCGGGCCTGCCGCGTGGCTCATCCTCGTGAGCCGCGGTCTGCGCGGGTTCTGTGACGGCTTCATCGCGGTGCTGCTTCCCGCGTACCTGGTCTCGCTCGGGTTCGCGCAAATCGATGTGGGACTGATCAGCACCGCGACGCTGATGGGTTCGGCTGTCGCGACAATCGCGGTCGGCGTAGTCGCCAGTCGTTTCCCGCACCGCCGGATGCTGACGCTCGCAGCCGTCCTGATGGCTGCTACCGGCATTGGCTTCGCCAGCCTGTCGGCACTATGGCCGTTGCTTGTCGTGGCCTTCGTCGGCACGCTCAACCCGAGTTCCGGCGACGTCAGCCTGTTCCTGCCGCTCGAGCAGGCGCGTCTTGCCGAAGCGGCGACCGGCGACGCGCGAACCGCGCTGTTTGCCCGCTACAGCCTGGTCGGCGCCGTGTCGGCCGCATTGGGCTCGCTCGCCGCGGGCCTGCCACTTTGGCTTGCATCGCGCACCGGGATTTCGCTGCTGGCCGCAATGCGCGTGATGTTTTTCGTTTATGCGGCGTCAGGCCTCGCGGTTTGCATGCTGTACACCAGATTGCCGCGTTCACGATCGCACGTGGCGACAGTCGCGCCTCCGCTCGGGCCATCGAGGCGCATCGTCACGCGGCTTGCGCTGCTGTTCAGCGTCGACGCGTTCGCGGGCGGCCTCGTCGTCAACTCGCTGCTGTCGCTCTGGCTGATGCAGCGGTTCGGGTTCTCCGTCAGCGCGGCGGGCCAGTTCTTTTTCTGCACCGGACTGCTTGCAGCAGGCTCTCAACTTGTGGCGGCGCCGCTCTCACGCAAGATCGGTCTGCTCAACACAATGGTCTTCACACACATCCCGTCGAGCGTCTGCCTGATCGGCGCGGCCCTGGCGCCGTCGCTGCCGGTGACATTGACGCTCCTGCTCATGCGCAGCGCCATGTCGCAGATGGATGTGCCGACTCGAACCGCATACGTCATGGCTGTCGTCACGCCAGCGGAGCGCCCGGCCGCGGCCAGCTTCACGTCCGTGCCGCGCAGCCTGGCAGCCGCGATTGCACCGACATTGGCCGGCGGCTTGTTCAGTCTTGGGTGGCTCGGCGCGCCGCTGGTCGCATGCGGCGCGCTGAAGATCGCGTATGACCTTTCGCTGCTGGTCGCATTCCGCCACCTCAAACCGGACGAAGCGGCCAAGCCATAAGCGAATCCGCACTGGGCTCGCAGCCAGTGCGGCAGCAACGGTCCACCGAGGATGGATTCATGGGACACCTCCGAAACGGGCGCTTCCGCCTTCTCGTGCTTGTCGCGCTTTCGATCGTGGTTGCGGTAGCGAGCCTTGTCGTCCATCGGGCTGACGCCGTTGGGGACGATCTCTCGTTCGGCAGCCTGCCGCTGAAGCACGTCGCGGACATTCCGCTGCCCGGACGCGCGACGCGACTCGACTACGCAAGTCTGGACACGAGCCGCAACCTGCTCTTTATCGCGCACCTCGGCGACGGGGAAGTGATCGTTTTCGATACGCGTGCGTCACACGTGACCGCGCGGATCGCGGACGTGTCTTCGGTGCACGGCGTGCTCGCCGTTCCGGAGTTGTCGCGCGTGTATGCATCGGCGACCGGTACCGACGAGATCGTCGCGCTCGACGCAGCGACGCTGAAAATCGTCGCGCGCATGCCGGGTGGGCATTACCCGGACGGGATGTCCTACGCGCCCGACGTGCGCAAACTGTACGTCTCCGATGAATACGGCAAAACGGAAACGGTCATCGATGTACAGACCAATCGACGAATCGCGACGATTCCACTCGACGGAGAGGCCGGCAATACGCAATACGACCCGGTGTCGCGACACGTTTTCGTGAACGTCCAGACGCGCCGTCAGCTCGTCGAGGTCGACCCGGCAACGGACCGAGTCGTCGGCCGCTTCGATCTACCGGGCGCCAAAGGCAATCACGGCCTGTGGATTGATTCGAAGGATCGTCTCGCCTTCATCGCGTGCGAGGGCAACGACAAGCTTCTCGTCTTTGATATGCGCGCCCAGCGCGTCGTCCAATCGTTCGATATCGGCAGCGACCCAGATGTGCTTGCGTTCGATGCGTCGGCGGGCACCCTCTATGTTGCAGGCGAAGCAGGAATCAGTTCGATGTTCAGCGTCAGAGGCTCGACTGTCACCAAAATCGGCGAGGGCCGCCTCGGGCCGAATGCCCATGTCGTTGCAGTCGATTCGACCGCACACCGGTCGTACTTCCCACTGAAGGATGTCGGCGGTCGGCCGGTGCTGCGTGTGATGGAGCCCAGATAAACCCGGTGGCCCGCCCCGCACTTTTGTACTAGACGATTACTCGTCGGCACACGATGCACGGCAGATGATGCCCGGAAACTGCCCCAACAGTGGGGGATGGGCGCAGCGATGCGTCGTTCGTGAAAGTCTTGAAGAATACCGCCGCGTTCAAGGCCGACGCGCCGTTGCCATCCGACACGGATCGTCGGCTCGTTTTTTGTCGGCGACGCGACACGCCCTCATTGGGTCACCGTGCTCCCGCGGCGCACGATCGCGCTGGCGGTATCGACGCAGGCGGCCAGCACGAGCATCGCGAAGACGACCGTGCATGCCTCGGGCAGACGGAAAAGGGAGAGCTCGTAGTACAGCATTTGCCCGAGTCCGCCGGCGCCGACGAAGCCCAGGATTGCCGCCATGCGGATGTTCGTTTCCCAGCGATACATGATGTAGGCGACGAACTGCTCCCACACGCAGGGCAGCGTCCCGTACACAAAGGCCAGCGCCGAGGAGGTCCCGGCTTCCGCCAGGGCGCGCGCGGGCGTGGGCGGCGCATTCTCCAGCGATTCCGCGAACAGGCGGCCCAGCACGCCGGCGGTGTGCAGCGCCAGGGCAAGCGTGCCGGCGAATGGTCCGAGACCGGCAGCGAGCACGGTGACGGTCGCCCACACGAGCTCTGGAATTGAGCGCAACAGGTTCAGCAGGAAACGCGACACCGCGCGCGGCGCAGCGCCGTACATGCCGGAAGCCGGCAGCGCCAGCACAAAGCCCAGCACCGCCGCGCATAGCGTGCCGATGGCGGAGACCGCGAAGGTTTCAAGCATGCTGCCGGCCGTCCTGGCGAGGAACCCGGCCGACAGCTCGGGCGGGAAGAACGACAGCAGGAAGCGCAGCATCTGGCGGGCCGCGTCGCGGGAAACGAGTTGACCGAGATCGAGCGACAGATAGGCAAAACTGAGCGAGATCGCAATCGCGATGGCGATCATCGTGAGCACGCAGCTCAGGCAGATCTGGAGGGCTTTGGCCTTGTTCGTCATGGTTCAGGCCATCAGCTTGCGCAGCCGGGCGCTGAGCGTGTCCGCCAGCAGGACCAGCAACAGGAAGACCAGCAGAATCGTCGCGGTCTCGCCGCCATCGAGCATCTTCATCGCCTGGTCCATCAGCTGGCCGAGCCCGCCGGCGCCGACGAAGCCCATGACCACCGACGCGCGAATCGCGCACTCCCAGCGATAGACCGTATACGAGACCAGCTCCTGCGCCGCGTTCGGCAGCAGCCCGTAGGCCAGCGCCGCGAGGCGTCCGCTGCCGCCGCTGAGCAATGCGTCCACCGCGCGCTTGTCGCTGGATTCGAGAATCTCGGCGTAGACCTTCGCCAGCATGCCGCCGTAGGTGACCGCGAGCGCCAACACGCCCGCCGTCGCGCCGAGGCCCAGCGCACGCACGAAGACCAGCGCCCACACGAGCTCCGGTATGCCGCGGAGCAGGAGCACGAGGCCGCGCACGCCGACGCGCAATCCCGCACGTGGCCTGTGCCCTGGGCCCGGACCGATGCGCGAAATCGAGAGGCTGCTGGTCATCGCCGCCGCCAGCGGCGCGGCAATGACAAACGCGAGGGTGATGCCGGCGGTGGCGATCGCAAGCGTCTCCAGCGTCGCCTTCGCGACGTAGCCGAGAAACTCCGCCGACACCTCCGGAGGCAAGAACGTGCGCAGAAAGCCGCCGATGACTTTCAGGTTGCCTGCCTCGAACAGGGTCGAAGGGCTGAACCGGGACAGCCTCAGCAGCGGCCACAGCACGAGCAGTGCCACGAGCAGGCCGCTGGCCCGCCGAAGCGCGTGCGGATCGCGAGGGTGGACGATCATCGGCAGGCGGCCCGCTTGGTCGGGGCCCTGCCCACCGCCGTAAAGGGAAAGTCGTCCTTGCCCTGCACCGGCGGCGACTCGCTTTCGGACGCGTAGAGCTCGCGCAGCAGCGAGTCGGTGACGCGCTCGGCCGGCAGATCGAAGGCAACCTCGCCGGCCTTCAGGCCGACGATGCGGGGAAACCAGCGCAATGCGAGATCCACCGCGTGCAGGCTGGCGATCATCGTCACGGAGCGCGTGCCGGCTTGCCGGCACAGTTCGCCCAGCGCAAGGTTGGCCAGCGCGGGATCCATCGCCGAGACGGGCTCGTCGGCCAGAATCAGCTCCGGGTCCTGGTACAGGACGCGTGCGATGCTCACGCGCTGCAGCTGGCCCCCCGAAAGCTGGTCGCAGCGGTCGAACAGGCGGTCGGCGAGCTCGAGCCGAGCGAGCTGCTCGCCGGCGCCGGTGATGTCCGCCGGGTAGATCAGCGACAGCAGGGACTTCCATGCTGGCCAGACGCCGACGCGGCCGGCCAAGACGGCGGTCACTACACGCTGGCGCGGCGGCATCGGCGGCGCCTGGTGCACCATGCCGATGCGACAGCGCAGCCGCCGCAGGCGCGCGGCGGACAATGCCCACGGGCTGAGCCCGAGCACCTCGACGCGACCCTCGGTCGGACGCAGCGACGTCGCCAGCAGGCGCAGCATCGAAGTCTTGCCGGCGCCCGACGGACCGATCAGCGCGATGCGTTCGCCGCTGTCGGCGGACAACGCAATCTGGCTGAGTGCGCGCTGCCCGTTCGGATAGCTGACGCTGGCGGCGTCGAGCAGGAAGCTCACTTGATCAGGCCCGCGGTGCGCGCCGCGGCCTCGATGCCGGCATAGTTCTCCGGCTTGGTGGGGATATATTTGACCGTCCGCTGCAATGACATGATTTCCCGCTGTTCCGGATTGCGCGGGTCGAGTCGGAGGAACGCGTCGGTCAAGGTCTTGCGCAACGCCGGATCGAGCCCGCCGCGCACGGTCCAGTTGTAGTCGTAGTATGGCGGGGTGACCGCAAACACCCGGACCTTTTCGGGGTCGATCTTGTGTTGCTCGACCAGCTTGTCCCACACCGATGCGTTGAGCACGCCGGCGTCGGCCCGGCCGGACTGGACGAAGGCAGCCGTCGCGTCGTGCGCGCCCGAAAAGGCGACCGTCTTGAAGTCCTTGTCCGGATCGATGCCGGCCTGCAGCAGGAAGTAGCGCGGCATCAGGTGACCGGACGTCGAGGACGGCGCACCGAACACGAATGTGTGGCCCTTGAGATCCGAGAGCGATTTGATCTTCGGGTCAGCGGTGATGAACTTGCTGGTGAACGTCGCGTCTTCCTGCCGCTGGACGATCGGAATGGTGGCGCCGTTCGTCCGGATCTTGCTCTGGATGTAGGTGAAGCCGCCCAGCCAGGCCATATCGATCTTGCCAGTCGCCAGCGACTCGACGACCGCAGCGTAGTCCGTGACGGGCACGAACTCCACCTTCATCCCGGTTTCCTTTTCCAGATACTTGCCGAGCGGCGCGAACTTGCGCTGCAACTCGGTTGGCGCCTCGTCGGGGATGGCGGAGACCCTCAGTACGCCTTGCTCCGCCCGTACGGACGGGAGACAGGCAAGACCCAGCAGGGCGATCGCGGCGAAGCGCTTCAGGAAACGCGGGATGGAGTTCGGGAGCATGTCTGGAAGTGTCCGATGCTGGAAGCGTGAGAGGTGGGTTGAATCAATAAGCGCGCTACGGCGCGCTTGGCGGGGCGAGCAGGCATGGCGCCGGTTGGCATCCGCATACGCCGGCGTCGTCAGAGAGGTGGATTCTTGTGCTGTCTGGTTGCGCCACGGCAGAGGCTCCCGGTTATGCCGATTGAAGGGCTCCGGCGACAAGTTTAATCACTTCTGCGCGCTCCCGTGCCGGGGCAAACAGCGGCACACGGGGCGCGCACTGCTGCCGCAGCTGCGCCACGAAATCGGTGTCGCGGCTCGCGCGCTCCAGCATCAGCGTGAGTTGCTCGGCGTCGCCGGGAAATAGCCGTCGTAGTCGCGGCCGAGCATGCCCACGTTGCCGGGGATGGGATGCGGCTCGCCAGCCCGGGCATGCCGCTCGTGATGGTCTCGAGATGATGTTGGCCCCGCCATCCATCACGCTCGAAACGACCATCGCCTGAGCCTGTCCGATGCGCCGCCACGTGGCAGATTTTCGCGCCAGACATCGTGCGGTACGCCCGGCCACGCTTGCGCCTGCAAGGCGTGCGCCCCTGCAGATATGTGTCGTCCAGCGCGCTGCCGATGTGGGGCAGGCGCACGCGCGAAATTGCTTGCCACGTCTAACCCGGCTCCAAGGCCTCAGCGCATCCGTCGCTGGCCGGGGCTCGGCAAAGGGGGTTGGGGAACGATGGAACGACCAGTCAGGAAGTGGCTGATTTGATTGACTATTATTTAAGGGGCTGAGCGCTAAGCCTTGTCACGCCTAGAACGGTCTACCCGGGTAAATCGCAGCGAAATCAAGAAGACCCCTACTGTGCTGTGGCGGTTGCCGGGCACGGAACCGCTGGCGACCATCCGGGCTGACCAACCAGCGCGCATCCATCACCGTCCGATCGGAAGTCCGGTCGGCTCGATCCAGCCGAGCCAGTATGCGAGCAGGAGCGCCAGAAACAGCGTGATCGACAACCCGACGCGCGCCGCAAGCGACCACACCATGCGCTTGGTCGTCCCGCGGTCGCGATTCATGAAGTACAACGCGGAAATCAGACTGCCGATAATCAGAACGAATGCGACAGCAACCAATAGTGTTTTCATATTTCAGTACCCTGCGAGATCAGAATCGGCTCGAATTGCTGCGGCCAGCTTGTGTCGCTCGACTGCGACATCGCTGACGCCTGTCGTCGGCCAGTCCAATGCGACGCCGTTGGAGAGCGAATTGCGGACGAGCGTCTGATAGTCCCAATCGCGAATCTGGCCACCCTTCATCGCATTCGCGATCTCGCGTCGGAATGCGCCGGGAAAACTCGTGTACGAGTGTGACAACGCGGCATACTGCCTTGCATCGATTTCCTTTGTGGACGGCATCGCAGCCCAGATGACGACCGCCACAATGGCCGTGAACGGGATGGCGGTGTAACGGAGAATGAATTTTAACGGGGTCATGAAGCGATAATTTGCAACCTTGCGGACAATGGTTGGGTTGAGAACAGGTGCATGAGCCGAATCCCGGTCAAACGCGGCGGCGCACGTCGCGCGCACGCGTGAAAGCCGTATTTTCGCTGAAATCGACCTCCCACTCAGCGTGACCGGCACGCTGCCAGGATGCCACGCAGCAAATCGACCGGCGGCGGCGGACATCCGGGGATCATCACGTCGACCGGCAGGATCGACGACACTGGGCCGCACACGGCATAACTGTCGACGAAGATGCCGCCGGTGCACGCGCATTCGCCCGCGGCGACCACGAGTTTCGGGCTCGGTGTCGCGTCGTATGCGGCGAGCATGGCCGCGCGCATGTTCAGGGTCACGGGCCCGGTGACGAGCAGCAGGTCGGCATGCCGGGGGCTTGCAACGAACTTGATGCCGAGCCCCTCGATGTTGTAGTACGGGTTGTTCAGCGCGTGAAGCTCCAGCTCGCACCCATTGCAGGAGCCCGCGTCGATCTGCCGGATGCACAGCGCGCGCCCGAGCAGGTCGAGTATGTCCTGGCGAATCCGCCGCTCCTCGTGATGCCACGCGTCTTCTGCGATCGGCACGGGTTCGGCGGGAATATCCGTGCGCCAGAATTGTCGGATGAGTTGCCACATCAGAGATCGTGCCCCGCGTAGTTCAGGTTGAACGACTTGTTGATCAGCGGGAAATCCGCAACGATGTTGCCGATGATCGCGTGCTCGAGCGCCGGCCAGTTCTGCCACGACGGGTCGTGGCAATGGCAGCGGGCGATGACGTCGCCCGGTGCGATATCGAGCGCGACGAACACGTCGCCTCGCCAGCCCTCCACCCAGCCTACCCCTTGGGCACGCGTCGTCGCAGGCGTGAGGCCGACGGCGACGGGGCCGTCCGGAAGATCGGCCAGCAGCGCGCGGATCAGGCGCAGTGATTCATCGACTTCGGCGAAGCGCATCGCAACACGTGCGGCAACGTCGCCACGCGCGTCACTGGCCGCGTTGACCGCGATGACGTCATACGGAGCCGGCCGCAAGTTCGCGCGCACATCGAATGTCTGGCCGCTGGCGCGGGCTGCCAGCCCACGCACGCCGAAATGCTCGGCCACCGCGGCGGTCAATTGCCCCGTGCCGAGGAATCGATCCTGCAGCCCGGACTGGTCGTCGTAGATTTTCCGCATCGCGTGGACTTCGCGTTCGATGCGTTCGCATTGATCTGCCAGGACAGCCGCGTCCTCGGCGCGAACATCGACCGCCACGCCTCCCGGCACGATCCGGTCCATCAGGTATCGATGCCCGAATGTGCGGGCGTTCACGCGTATCCAGTCTTCCTTGAGTCGCGAGAACTGCGCGAGTCCGAACCCGAACCCGCCATCGTTGCCGAGCGCGCCAAGGTCGCCGAGGTGGTTCGCAATGCGCTCGCGTTCCAGCAGGATCGCGCGCAAATGGAGCGCGCGCTTCGACACTACCGCGCCACTGGCCTGCTCGAGCGCCATGCAAAAGGCCCACGAGAATGCGACGGTCGAGTCGCCCGCAATCCTCGCGGCCACCCGATGGCCGCCCGACGCCGGGGTTCGTTCGAACAGCCGTTCGACGCCGCGGTGGACGTAGCCGAATCGCTCTTCGAGGCGCAGCACCTTCTCGCCGACGACCGAGAAGCGGAAATGCCCGGGCTCGATGATGCCGGCGTGGATCGGCCCGACAGCGATCTCGTGCACGCCCTCGCCCGCGACCTGTACGAACGGGTAGTCAGCCTCGCTCGACTCGAACGATTCGACGCCCGTCGCCTGCTTTTGCAGCGGGAAATAGTCGTCGGGCCAGTTGCCATGATTGAGCCACGGCCGGGTATCCTGGGCGCCCCGCGCCCGCAAGCCGGTCAGGTCGAAGATTGCCCGCTGCATGCGGGTCGCATACGGAAAAACGGCAGAGAGATCGGGATAATCGCCACTGGCATCCTGCCCGAACCCGGTCGCGACGCGCACCCACAGCAGGCCGTCGTCGCATTCGTACGCGGCATTCACCGAAAACCGGCCTTCGACTGCTTCGCTGCCCCACATCGCCACGAGCCGGTTCCGCTCCGACCGCGCCGTGCGCGCAATCTCGAGCCACCCCGCTTCATCGGCGTCAACGACGCCCGCCGAAATCTGGCCCACCCCGCGCATCACGCGGGCGGCTGCAATTTGCATCGATTCGAGTCGCATGCGTCACCCCGCCAACATCGTCGCGGCCTGCCGATACCACATCGCCAGGTACGGCGGGACATAGAGCCCGAGCATCAGCCCCAGCCCCAGATGCACGAATACCGGCAGCAGCGCGGGGCGATGCTCGAGCGGTTTTGCTGTCGTCGTTCCACCGAACACCATGCGCTGCACGCGCGCGAAGATCGCCGCGAATGCGGCAGCGAGACCGAGCAGCAGCAATGGCGCCGTCCACGGCATCGTGTTCATCGCGGTCGTCAGGATCAGAAACTCGCTCGCAAACACACCGAACGGCGGCAGGCCGAGAATCGCGATCGTGCCGAGCATCATTCCCCAGCCGACCGTCGGGCTGACTTGCAGCAGCCCGCGAATGCCGTCGATCGCCTGCGTGCCGGCCTTCTGTGCCGCGTGGCCGACCGCGAAGAAGATCGCCGACTTGACGAGCGAGTGGACGGTCATGTGAAGCAGCCCGGCAAACGTCGCGACGGGGCCGCCAAGCCCGAAGGCGAACGTCATCAGCCCCATGTGCTCGATCGACGAATACGAGAACAGCCGCTTGACGTCCTTCTGCCGGAACAGCGAGAACGACGCAATCAACACCGACACGAGCCCGAACCCGACCAGCAACCGGCCCGGCAGGCCATTGCCGAGGGCGCCGTCGGCGAGCACCTTGCAGCGCAGCACCGCATACAGCGCGACGTTCAGCAGCAACCCGGACAGCACCGCCGAGATCGGCGTCGGGCCTTCCGCGTGCGCATCCGGCAGCCAGCTGTGCATGGGCACGAGCCCGACTTTCGTGCCGTAGCCGACGAGCAGGAACACGAACGCGATCGACATGATGGTCGGATCGAGGTGCGTCCTGACTGCGGCCAGGCTCGTCCATAGCAGCGCATCGCCGTCGGTCAGCTGGCGGCTCGCGGCGAGGTACAGCAGGATCGTGCCGAACAAGGCCTGCGCGATGCCGACACCGCACAGGATGAAGTACTTCCACGCGGCCTCGAGGCTCGCGGCTGTCCGATACACGCTGACGAGCAGCACGGTAGCGAGCGTGGCGGCCTCCATCGCGACCCACAGCACGCCGAGGTTGTTGGTCAGCAGCGCGAGGAGCATCGCGAACATGAACAGCTGGTACATGCTGTGATACAGCCGCATTCGCGCGGCAGTCATCCGGCCGCGGGCTTCCTCGACCTGCATGTACGGTTGGGAAAACAGCGACGTCGTCCAGCCGACGAACGCGGTCAGCGACACCAGATAGACGTTCAGCGGATCGACGAAAAATGCCCGTCCGAACGCGAACGACGGACCGTGTTCGACGGTGCGTGCGGCAAGCACGAGCGTCGCCGCGAACGTCACGAAGCTGAAGCCGGCATTCAGCGTGCGCGCGACATGGCTGGGCCGCACGCACGCAAGACTCGCGGCGGCCACGAGCGGAATGCCGAGCACGGCGAGCACGACGTGGGCGTCATTCATCCTTGAGTTTCTCGAGGTGATGGATGTCGAGGCTGTCGAACTGCTCGCGGATCTGGAACATGAACACGCCCAGAATCAGGATCCCCACCAGCACGTCGAGCCCGATGCCGAGCTCGACGATCATCGGCATGCCGTTGGTGGCGGCCGTTGCGGCGAAGAACAGCCCGTTCTCCATCGACAGGAAACCGATCACCTGCGGAATCGCCTTCGCGCGGGTGATCATCGCCATGAACGACAACAGCACGCACGCGAGCGCGATCCCGAGCGTGCCGCGCGCGACCGACGTCGCGAGCTGGCTGATCGGCGCCGCCACGTTGAATGCGATGATCACGAGCACGATGCCGATCAGCAGCGTCGTCGGAACGTTGATCAGCGATTCGACGTCGGCCTGGACGTCGAGCCTGCGCACGAGCCGATACAGGATCCATGGAATCAGGCCGACCTTCAGCACGAGCGTCATCGCGGCGGACACGTACAGGTGTGCATCGCCGGTTACGAAACCGAGGATCAGGTTCGCCGACACGAGCACGACGCCCTGCAGCGTATAGAGGTGGATCAGCGCCAGGATCCGGCGCTGGCTCAGCATCGCGAACGACAGCATCAGCAGCACGGCCGCGAGAAAATTGATCAGTTGGGTTGCGTAGCCGTGCATTCACGCCCCCAGCAGCAGATGGACGAGCATGCCGATCACCGCGAGCAGGAACGCGGTCGCGAGGAACTCCGGCGCGCGGAAAATCCGCATCTTCGCGTTGGCGGTCTCGACCGCGGCGAGCGCGGCGCCGCCCGCGATCAGCTTGACGAACAGCGCCGGCACCGCGAGCAGCAGCGCGAGCGGATTGCCGGCCTCGGCGATACCCCACGGCATGAAGAGTGCAAGGCCGATGCACGAGTACGCAAACAGCTTGAGGCTGGCCGCCCATTCCATCAGCGCGAGGTGCCGCCCCGAGTATTCGAGGATCAGCGCCTCGTGGATCATCGTCAGCTCGAGGTGGGTGGACGGGTTGTCGACGGGCAGCCGCCCGTTTTCGGCGAGCGATACGAGCGTGAATGCGATGCCCGCGAAAGCGAGGCTCGGATAGATCGTGAGCTCGCCGCGCCCGAGCGTCGCGACGATGCTCGTCAGCAGCGTCGACTGCGTGATCAGCGACGCCGACAGCAGCACCATCAGCAAGGCCGGCTCCGCGAGGAAGCCGATCAGCATCTCGCGGCGCGCGCCGAGCGTGCCGAACGCAGTGCCGATGTCCATCGCGGCGAGCGACAGCGCAACGCGCGCGAGCGCGAACAGGCCGACGAGCGCGATCGCGTCCGCGGCGGGCGACATCGGCAACTCGGTCGACAGCGTCGGCACGATCGCACAGGCAAGCGTCATCGCGGCCCACACGACGTAGGGCGCGCCACGGAACACCGGGCTGGCACCGTACGCGACGACCGACTCCTTGTTGAACAGCTTGTGGAGCATCCGGTACGGCTGCCAGATGCTCGGCGCGCGCCGGTTCTGCAGCCACGCGCGGCACTGGTTGACCCAGCCCGTGAGCAACGGCGCGGCGGCAAGCGCCACGACGATCTCGAGGGTCTGCGATATCACGCCGGATACGGTTACCATCGTCTCACCAGCATCAGGAGCAGGATCAGCACCGCGAAGCTGTAGGTCAGGTAAACGGCAATCTTGCCCGTCTGCAGCCGGCCCGCCCATTCCGCCAGGCGTTGCGTCAGCGCGACGACGCGGTCGTAAAGCGCGGACCATGTCCGATCGGTGACCGAGACCCTGTACACCGGCTGCGCATCGAACGGCGATGGCAATTGCCGCTCGACATGCAGCAGCGGCGCGAAAATCTCCCGGATCGGCTGCCCGAACCCCTCCGCCGTGTCCTGCATTCGCGCGGTCGTGAACGGGAATCCGCAGCTCCACGGCGCGGCCCGGCGCAAGCGGCCGTGATAGAAGCGCCGCACGAGCACCCACGCGAGTCCGCAACAGGCGACGAAAAACAGCATGAACACGGCGGGCATGTAACTCGCGCGCGCGGTCGACACGGGCACGAACAGCAGCCAGCCGTGGTTGTCCGCGCCGATGCCGGCCCCGACGAGCGCGTGCGTGACCCGATCCAGCACCTTGACGAACTGCGCGGGCATCAACCCGAGCAGCACGCATGCGGCTGCGAACCAGCAGAACGCGAGCCGTTCCCACGGATTCGCATCGCGTGCGCGTGCGAGTTTCGTTTCCCTCGGTTGCCCTAGGAACACGATGCCGAAGAACTTGACCATCGTATAGCCGGCGAGCGCGGCCGACATTGCGATCAGCGCGGCCGCGATCGGCACGGTCATCGCGAGCACCGAATTCGGCAAGCCGGGCGTGAACAGGAAGCTCTGCAGCAGAAGCCACTCTGCAACGAAACCGCTCAGCGGCGGCAAGCCCGCGCTGGCGCCGACACCGGCGAGCACGGCCCACGCGGTCCACGGCATGAAGCGGATCAGGCCGCCCAGCTTGCCAAGGTTGCGCTCCCCGGTCGCGTGCAGCACGGCGCCCGTGCCAAGGAACAGCAAACTCTTGAACGCCGCATGCGCGACGATCTGGTAGAGCATCGCGGTCAACGCAAGCGCGGACAGGCTCGTCATCCCGTACGCGCGAAACAGCACCGCGACGCCGAGCGCGACGATCATCAGGCCGACGTTGTCAATCGACGAATACGCGAGCAGGCGCTTCATGTCGACCTGGATCGTGCTGAAAACAACGCCCAGCAGCGCGGTGCCGACGCCGAGCACGAGCAGCAGCACCCCCCACCATGCGATCTGCACGTGCAGCAGGTCGAACAGCGTGCGCAGCAGGCCGTACAGGCCGACTTTCAGCACGAATCCGCTGAGCAGCGCCGAGACGGGGGACGGCGCCGCGGGATGGGCGTCCGGCAGCCACACGTGCAGCGGGAACACGCCGGCCTTGGCGCCGAATCCGACCAGCGCGAACAGGAACGCGAGCGACGCGCGGAACGCGTCGGGCGACTGCGCACGCATGTTGGCAAACGTATAGTCGCCGGTGCCCGCCTGCAGCATGCCGAAGCAGAGCAGCAGCGCAAGTGCGCCGACGTGCGAGATCAGGAAATACACATAGCCCGCGCGACGGATCTCCCCGATCCGGTGGTTGGTCATCACGAGGAATGTCGCGGACAAGGTCAGCGTTTCCCAGGCGACCATGAACACGTACGCATCGTCCGCGACGAGCACGAGCGCGATGCTCGCGATGCAAACGTGGTATTCGAAGCAGATGAGGCCGGGCGCCGCCCCCTCGCCCTTGCGGAAATAGCCGGCGGAAAACGCGCCGATCCCCGTGCTGACGACGCCGAGCACGAACAGGAAATAGCCGGAAAGCCCGTCGACGCGCAGATGGAATGGCAACCCGGGCAGCCCGATCGGCAACACCGCGGCGGATGGATCGGCGAACACGCCGGCGAGTCCCGCCGCCCCCAGCAGCAGCCCACCGAGCGCGCCGAGCGGAAACAGCCCGTGCGCAACGAAGCGCGTGCGATGCAGCACCCCGAGACCGAGCGCGCCGATCGCGAGCCACGCGGCTGCGACCAGCAGGACGAAATGGACGACCGGCACGGGTGCCATCCGGAATGTCTCCAGTACGCTCGGATTGGACGAGGAGCTCGGCCCGAGCGTGGAACCCCGGGCTCGGGCCGTCCGTATTATGACATCGAAAGGTCCATCCGGATAACAGGATATGATAATCGCGTTATCATGTAAGCCACATGTTTGACGAAACCGGGCAACCCGGCGCACTGCCCGCCCGCTTGCGCCGCCCGAACGCCTCATCCGTCATGTCGTTGCCGCTGTTCCGAGCGATTGAGTGAAGATCCTATGCCTGCGCAGTACTTTCGAAGCCTGACGGGAAAACACCGCACCGCGACCGCGAACCGTCAGCTCGGGTTTTCGCTCGCGTTCGTCGCGGGCGCAACCAATGCGGGCGGGTTCCTGGCGGTCAGGCAATACACGTCGCACATGAGCGGCATCATGTCGGCGATCGCCGATCAGGCGGCGCTCGGGGACATCCGGCTCGCGCTCGCGGGCATCGGTTCGCTGGTGTCGTTTCTGGTCGGAGCGGCGTGCTCGGCGGTGCTCGTCAACTGGGGGCGGCGGCGCAGCCTGCAAAGCCAGTATGTGCTGCCGTTGCTGGTCGAAGCGGCGCTGCTCCTGCTGTTCGGCCTGCTCGGCAGCCACCTCGCGCTATGGGAGGCGTTTTTCGTCCCGGTGACCGTCATCCTGCTGTGCTTCATCATGGGGCTGCAGAATGCGATGATCACGAAGCTGTCGGGTGCGGAGATCCGCACGACGCACATGACCGGCATCGTGACCGACTTCGGGATCGAACTGGGCAAGCTCTTTTACTGGAACAGGGCGCCCGTCGTCGCGGATGCGCATGCAGTCATCGCGAACCGCGCGAAGCTGAGGATCCATGGCACGATGCTCGCGTCGTTCTTCGTCGGCGGCCTGACCGGCGCGATCGGCTTCAAGCACGTCGGCTACGTATCGACCGTGCCGCTCGCCGGCGTACTCGTCACGCTCGCGATCGTGCCCGTGGTCGATGATGTGCTGGCCTATTTCTTTCGGCCCGACCGCGGGCGTCGAGCTGGCGCAAGGCAGGACGATTTCTGACCCGAAAAACCGGTGAATGCTCATCGCTCGGGCATTGGCGGGCGCGCTGATGGCCGCCGACCCCGCTCGGGCCGCCGCCGCGGGTTGCAGCCACCGGTTGCAGCCGGGCGGCACACGGCAATTGAATTGGCCAGGCGACATCTTCCTGCCGCGCCGTTGAAGGCAAATGCATTATAATTCGATTAGCATATTTGCCGACCCGCCCATCGCAATGGAAATGGAAACGAAAACCGCACGCCTGACCGTCCTGATCGACCCCGCCAAGAAAGAAGCATTTGAAATGCTTTGCTCTGCGCAAGATCTGACGCCGTCACAAGTCGTACGGCAACTGATCCGCGAGTATCTCGAGCATCACGGCGTAACTTACAAGACCAAGAGCCCGCTCGGCAAGCGGGTAAAGTAAAGCGCAGGCCGAGCCCGGGCGCCGCTCAAGCACCAATCAAGCGCCGATTTTCCAGTGCGCGTGCCCTTGCGCGTGCCACTTCAGCCGCTTCGGATCGAAGCAATCCCCTTCTGTCAGGTACCGAGCGGTGTCGGACAGCTTGAGCTCGCCGGCAAAGGAAAATGACTGCGCGCGCTCGAGCAGGGTTTGCGTGGATGGCAAGCGGCCGCCACTCTTCCATGCGAACGCGACATAGTTGCTGTCGTCGCCACACCGAACGATCGCACACGACGAGCCGAACACCGATTGCAATCGCTCGACGTGCATCGGCAGCGCCGGATCGTCGTCGGTAAAGTTGATCACCAGGACACCCGCGCCGGACAAGCGCTCGCGACATGCGGCGAAGAATGCGACGTCCGCGCACCGGTCCGGCATTCCATCCGCGACAAACGCGTCAAGCAGGATCACATCCGTGCTGACGCCCTCGTTCGTCACGTAGTCCGCGCCATCGGCGCAGATCACGTTGAACCGCGCGTCGTCCGCCGGAATCCTGAACACGTCACGCAGCGCGATCACCTCGGGGCTGATCTCGACCGCGTCGATCGCGACCTCGGGAAGATGCCGATAGCAGTACTTCGCCAGCGATCCCCCGCCGAGCCCGATCATGCAGATGTGCGCGGGAGCGGGCTGCAGCAGCAGAAATCCCATCATCACGCGCGTATAGCCGAGCGCGAGCCTTTCTGGATTCCTGATGGACATGAAGCTCTGGGTGGCGAGGTGATCGAAGTGCAGCGACACGGCGTGCTGCGTCTCCAGCACGACGGGCTGCCCATCACGTATCGGCGTCGCCAGGAACTTGACGAACGCGTCATAGGAGGTTCGATCCTCATCCATTCTCGGTATGCCCGGGCAATCAAACAGTCGATTGAATCATCCGCGACGCACCGCGCGGGGAAGTCGTGCCGCCAACCGCGAGCGGCCGGTCAGACCTTCTTCAGAAAGCAGGCCTTGAGCATGAAGCTGCCGGCGTCCGTCTTGCAATCGATCTCGTGATCGCCGCCGACGATCCGGATGCTCTTCACCTTGGTGCCCATCTTCAACGTGATCGACGAGCCCTTCACGCGCAGGTCCTTGATCAGCACGACCGAATCCCCATCCGACAGCACGTTGCCGTTCGCGTCCTTGACGACGTTGCCTGCAGCGTCGTCGCCCGCATCGGCGCTTGCGCTCGCGGACCATTCGTGACCGCAGTCCGGGCACACGTACAGCGTGCCGTCCGGGTACGTATTTTCCATCCCGCATTGCGGGCATGAGGGGACGGCGTTCATTGCGGTTTCCATCAGGGCGGTTTCGATCAGTCAGTAAAAAAAACAGGCGAGCAAGCCGCGTCGCCAGAGTCGGCGCGCCGTGTCGGCCTGCGCCGACTGGTCGGCGGGCACGTGACAGCGCACACGGCATTATAATGCAATTCACATAACCTTACTGGTCGATTATAATCTCGCCTTGGCCGCCTTTCAGCGGACTTGCAGGCGGTTTCGCTGAGGATGTCGACATGTTCGAGATGGATGATGTGCTGCTGTTGCCCGATCGGCGTGCGGTGACGTTGCGGGATACCGCGGGAAGCCGAGGGCTCGTCGTCGTGGGCGTCGGGCGTGGCGGCGAACGCGGCTTCCAGCTGGTGCACCGCTTCCATGACGCGGGAGAACAGCTCGCGGCGGCCGGGATCCATCTGGCCTTCGTCTATCCGAGGGAGTCGGCCCGGCACGTGATGGATCCGATCTCGGTCGCCAGCGCGCGGTTCAGGCGCCATCCGTGCCTGCTGCTCGACGTCGACGACCGTTGTTTCAAGCAGCGCGTGCCGCCTCGATCGCTGCACGCAGTGTTCCTGAGCGGCGAAATGAAGCCACTCGCCGACATCGACGTCGATTTGCAGTACGCCACGTGGGAGACCGAGTTTCGGGCGTTTCTGACAAGCTGCCTGACCGACGCTGCGCACAGCGCCCAATGACCTATCTAAAGGCTTTCGCAAAAACGTGGCAACCGTTGTGTACCTTCAAATCGGTTCCGGCTGGAACCGGAATCGCGCGTGCGCTGCCCAGGATGCGCTCGTCGACATGGCACGCCGCTTCGAAAGCGACATCCTGCTGATCGCAAACGGGCGCCGCGGCAGTGCGAAGGACGGGATGGCCGTCGCGTCGTTGCAGGTGCGTGGCGGCACGTCGGCTCAAGTGCTGGCCGCCGGCCCCGATGAAGAGGCAGCGCTTCGGGCGCTGTTGCCGTTGCTGCAGGAAGGCTGACCCGCATGGCGCCCGACGACCTGCCCTTCCTGAGTACGCGCGCGTTTCCGTCAAACGCTGCCGCGGACGTCCCGGTTATCGTGGAATCCGAGCACCTCGTCACGCTGTGCTTTGACGGCCGCGGCATGCAAAGCACGATGCTGCGCGCAGCCCCCGATGCGCTTGCGCTGGGGTACACGCGCACGATGATGGGATTCCTGCTGCTGCAGCCCGCTCCCACGCGCATCGCGATGATCGGGCTCGGCGGCGGCTCGCTGACGAAGTATTGCCATCGGCACCTGCCGGACGCACGCATCACTGCAATCGAGATCAGTCCGGACGTGATCGCGCTGCGTGACCGCTTCTGCATTCCGCCCGACGACGAGCGTCTGGCGGTCGTCTGCGCGGACGCGGCGCACTACATGTCGACGACCTCGGAAACCTTCGACGCGCTGCTGCTGGACGGCTTCAATGCGGGCGGCGTTCCCGCCGAACTCGTCAGCGAGGCGTTCTATGAAGCCTGCCACGCGCGGTTGAATGACGATGGCGTGCTGGTTGCCAACCTGTTGAGAGACGACCCGCGTCTTGGCGACTGTCTCACCCGGCTTCACGATGCGTTCGGCCCGTCGGTCGCACTTGCCCCGGCCGAGAACAGTGCGGCAAATATCATTGCGTTCGCTTGGAAGAGTGATGCCCCGCTACCGTCGCTCGAGGCATTGATGGCGCGCGCCGAGCAACACGCCGGCCCGCACCGCGCCGATCTCGTCGAAGCCGCCGTACGCATCGAGGTCGGCGCCAGCTACGACTGGACGCACCTGGGCGCGTGCGTTGCGCCTTGATCGCGCAACACCTTGTGCCCACCGGTCACGATCAATTTTTGGAGAAGCGATGAGCGACAACGATACGTCAGACGCCCGAACCATTTCGGCATCCGCAATCTGGGCACTGGAACGCCTTGCCGAGATCCGCTATGGGCGAGAGACGCCCGCGCTGGGTTGGTCGGTCACGCGGGAGCTCATCAGCGCGGGATTCATCGACTATCCGATGACCCGCCGCCCAGGTATTTCAATTACAACGGCAGGCCGGGCATTCCTGAAGAACCGGAAATAAAGCCTGCCAATCGCGTCGGGGCCGCCTGATCGGGCGCAGTCAGGCCAGCACGCCGGACTGGTGCGCGACGAGTCGCGCATACGCGCCCTGCCGCGCGAGCAGCTCGGCATGCGTGCCGGCCTCGATCACCCGGCCGTGCTCGAACACGAGGATCGCATCCGCGTTCCGGATCGTCGACAGCCGGTGTGCAATGACGATCGACGTGCGCCGGACCATCAGATCGTCCAGCGCATCGCGGATCTGCTGCTCGCTGATCGTGTCGAGATGGGACGTCGCCTCGTCGAGAATCAGGATCGGTGCGTCCTTCAGGAACGCGCGCGCGATCGCGATCCGCTGGCGCTGCCCGCCCGACAACTGCACGCCGCGCTCGCCGACGCGTGTCGCGAGCCCGTCCGGCAGCCGCGCGACGAATTCGGCGAGCGCCGCCCGTTCGATCGCACGCTGGACGTCCGCGTCGGACGCATCGCCGGCAGCAAGACGGATGTTCGCTTCCAGCGTGTCGTTGAACAGGTAGGTATCCTGCGCAACCAGCGCGATGTGCTGCCGCAGATCGTCGAGCCGCAGGCTCCGCAGGTCGACGCCGCCCAGCGTGATGCGTCCGTGCTGCGGATCCCAAAAGCGCAGCAGCAGGCTCGCGACGGTCGACTTGCCGGCCCCCGACGCGCCCACCAGCGCGATCGTGCTGCCGGGCCGGACGTCGAAACTCACGCGGTCGATCGCGGGCGCGCCACGGCCCGGATAGGTGAAGCTTGCCTGCTCGAAGCGCACCGCGGAATTCGCGGGCACCGCGCACGCGCCGTCCTCGACCGGCCCCGGTTCCTTTTCCACCGCGCGCAGCCGCCGCGTCGAGCCGATCGTGTCGGCGAGTTCGCGCGCGACCTGGCCGATCTCCGCGACCGGCATGAACGCCGCCACCGCGACGAGCACCAGCAGCGGCAGCGATTCATGCGCGAACCAGCCCCGCGCGCACAGCAGCGCACCGAGCGCGGCGACTGCGAGACCGCCCAGCCCGCTCGCGATCTCGAGCGCGGCGCCCTGCCTCGACAGGTCGCCGAGCAGTTGCGCGCGCTGCTGCCGGCACGCTTCGACGTCTTCAAGAAACGCGGCGCGCCGGCGCGTGAGCGCCTGCAGCGCGGTCAGCTCCGCGAGCCCCTGGATGGTTTCGGTCAGATGCGCGCCGAGCCGGCCGAGCGCGTCGCGCGCATCGATGCCGAGCTGGTCGATCCCGCGTCGCGCGACGACGGGCGCGAGCCCCGCCCACATCAGGAACGGCAGCAGCACAAGCGCAAGCGGCCACGCCACCCATCCGAGCAACGCGAGCACGCCGGCCGGCACGAGCAGCGCGACGAACGCGGGCGCGAGCGTATGCGCGTAGAAGTACTCGACGGTTTCCACGTCCTGCGTCGCGAGCGCGACCAGATCGCCGGAGCGCCTGCGCTGCAGGCCCGCCGGCGCGAGGCGTTCGAGCGTGTCGAACAGCGCGATCCGCATCTCCGCTAGCAGCCGGTACGCGACATCGTGCGCGAGCCACGATTCGAGCCAGTGCAGCACCGCGGCGAGCGGCGCCGCGCACAGCAGCGCCACCAGCCATCCGCCGAACGGGCGACCGGCCGTCACCGCGCCGACCAAGAGCGCGCTGAGCACGCCGACGCCGATGAAGCCGAGCACCCTGCCGATCCCGAACAGCACGGTCAGCGTGATCTTGCCCTTCCACGGACGCACGAAGCGCAGCAGCGTCTGCAGCGTTTCCGCCCAGCCAATCGCGGCGGCATCGTCGCTCAACGGCCGGACTTGCGGACCGGACGGCGCCCGCATCGCCGTGCCGGCGGCCGGCGCGACGGCCGCGGACTCGGCGGCCGCGTCGAGCTGCGGCCCCATCAGGCGGCGATACGGCCCGTCGCGCGCAATCAGCTCGACGTGCGTTCCGTCGTCGACCACGCGCCCCTGGTCGAGCACGAGGATGCGATCCGCGCCGATCACGCTCGACAGCCGGTGCGCGAGGATCATCGTCGTACGGCCGCGCGTCAGCCGGTCGAGCGCCTGCTGGATCAGCGCCTCGTTTTCCGCGTCGACCGACGACAGCGCCTCGTCGAGCACGAGAATCGGCGCGTTGCGCAGCAGCGCGCGGGCGATCGCGATGCGCTGGCGCTGGCCGCCCGACAACATCAGCCCGCGCTCGCCGATGTGCGTCGCATAGCCGTCGGGCAACGCGACGATGAAATCGTGCGCGTTAGCCGCACGCGCGGCGGCGATCATGTCCTCGTCGCTCGCGCCGGGGCGGCCGAGCCGCAGGTTGTCGGCGATGCTGCCGTCGAACAGCGTCGCATCCTGCGCGACGACCGCGATCATCCCGCGCACCTGGTCGGGATCCAGCGTGCGGACGTCGTGCCCGCCGATGCGGATCGTGCCGGCCTGCACGTCGTGCTGCCGCAGCAGCAGGCGGACGATCGTCGACTTGCCGGCGCCGCTCGGCCCGACCACCGCGACCGTCTCACCGTCGCGAATCGTGAAACCCAACGCCGCGTGGGCGTCCGCGCCTCGTCCGGGATACGCGAAGCGCACGCCTTCGAATGCGATGTCCGGACGCAGCCCGCTCACGCGCGGTGCGCCGCCGGCCGGCGCGTCGCTGTGCGCATCGAGCAGCGCATGGATCGCACTCGCCGCGGACTGGCCCATCATCCCCTGGTGCAGCACCGCGCGCAGGTCGCGCAGCGGCCGGAAGATCTCGGTACCCGCCATCAGGATGATCAGCAGCGCCTCGAGGCTCATGTCACCATGACGCACCCGCCACGCGCCGACCGCGATCGCGGCGGCCGCGCCGAGCCCCGTGCCGAGGTCCGTGAAGAGCCGTGTCAACAGCCCGAGCGCGAGCACCCAGAACGTGCTGTCGGACAGCGCGCGGGCCCGGTGCGCGAGCTTCTCGCCGAAGGCCGCGCTCTGCCCGAACGCCTTCAGCGTCGGCAGCCCCTGCACCGCATCGAGGAACTCTTCGCCGAACGCCTTGAACGCGGCCGAACGCGCGAGCGCCGCGCGCCGATCGGACCGGTGAATCAGCTGCGGCAGCGCGAGCGTCACGAGCGCCGCGCCGAGCAGCACGGCGGCGGTCGGCACGTCCCACCACGCGAGCACCGCGAAGATCATCACCGGAGCACAGGCGGCGATCACGAGCTGCGGCAGGTAGACGCCGAAGAAGGTTTGCAGTTGCTCGACGCCGTCGACGACGGCGAGCATCACGCCGCCCGTGCGCTCGCCGCTGAACCACGCGGGGCCGAGCGCCGCGATCCGGTCGAACAGCCGGGCGCGCAGTGCGGCCTGCACGCGTCCCGCCGTGCGCTGTGCCAGCACGGTGCGGCAGTGATCGAGCCATGCGCGCAGCACCACGCACACGGCGGTCGCCGCGGCTGCCGCCGCGATCTGTCGCGCCGGCGCGCCGTCGAATACGAGCACCAGCACCCGGCCGAGGAACACGAAACGCAGGATGCCGACGCCCATCGCGAGCAACCCGAGCGCGACCGCGCCGCAAAGCCGCCCGCGCTGGCCCGTCATCATCGCCCATAGCCGCCTGTCGAAATACATGAATGCCCTCCGATTCGCTTGTTCTAAATAGTGTCGATAGCGGATCAGAGGCTACGCGCGCCGTTGTCGTGCGGCAAAAGATGATTTTTCAACGGGTGTTGAGTCTCCTACAATACCCCGCATGTCACATCTCCCTCCCCTGAGCGCATTGCGCGCTTTCGAAGCGGCTGTCCGGCTCGGCGGATTCGCGCGCGCGGCGGCCGAGCTGAACGTGTCGACAAGCGCGGTCAGTCACCAGATTCGCGCACTCGAGGAAACGCTCGGCGCGCGCCTGCTCGAACGCAGCACCGGGCTCGGCGGCATTCGCGTGACGTCGGCCGGCGCGCGTTTGCTGCCAGCCGTCAGCGACGCGCTGTCGCTGCTCGGGGACGCATGCGCGGAAATCCGCGGCACCGGCAACGCACAGCGGCTCACGGTATCGGCGAACGCGCCGTTTTCGTCGATGTGGCTCGCCCGCCGCCTCGCCGAATTCTCGGCGCTGCATCCGACCACGCCGTTGAACGCCGTCGTCCTCGACGACGAGCCCGATTTCGCGCGCGACGGCATCGACCTGGCGATCGTCCATGTGCCGGCGCGCAAGCTGAAACCCGACGACGACGTGCTGCTGCAGGAAACCGTATTCCCGGTATGCAGCCCCGAGCTGCATCCGGTCGCGTACGGCGCCGTGTGCCGCAGCCGGCTGCTGCAGGAGATGCACGAGAACAGCCCGGAAATCGACTGGCGCAACTGGGCTTCCGAGTTCGGGCTGCCGGACGATTTCGAAACCAAGATCATCCGCTACAGCAGTTTCAGCCAGGTGATCGGCGCCGCGGTCGGCGGCGCGGGGATTGCCCTCGGCCGCACGCCGCTGATCGAGCCCGAGTTGCGTAGCGGGCGGCTCGTTCCGCTGATTCCGGGCCTGTCGCGTCCCGCGTCCTGGCGCTTCGTGTTGCGCCGCAATCCGTCGCGGCGGCATCGGCTGCTCGATCCGTTGGTTGCGTTCCTGCATGAGGAAGCCGCGAAGACTATGGCAGGTGGCGAGTCTGATGCGTCCGACCCTGCAACGCGTCATGCTGCGCGACACGCGAACCGCGAGATCGGCGACGCGGCATGAGCCTGTCGCCCGGCAATGCGTCGGCGCGGGCGTTCATGCGTAACTGCGGGAGACCGAAATGACCGAGCTCCAGTTTGAATCCGTATTGACCTGTCCGCACTGCGGGTTCAGCCGGCAGGAAACCATGCCGGTCGATGCATGCCAGTTCTTTTACGAGTGCCAGGGCTGCAAGGCCTTGCTGCGGCCAAGGCCGGGCGATTGCTGCGTGTTCTGTTCGTACGGCTCGGTTTGCTGTCCGTCGAAGCAGCGTTCCGGACATGCGCCGCCGGTCGGGGGTAACAGCGGTTGACTGGGTCTTCTTGGTTTCGGTGCGTTTTACATCCTATGTAAGGGCATCCAAGAAGGCATCGGCGCGGCATGCATCGTGCGCACCGCGCCGGCCTCTCGCGCGGTCTGTCAGGCTGCCTGCCTGGTGCGGACCTGCCGATCGGCGGGGACGAGCTGCCGGTACACGGACATCAGCTTCATCGCCGAATCGTTCCAGCCGAAGCGCGCGCGCATTGCGCCTTGCTGGACGCGCGCCCAATCCTCGTCGCGTTCATACAGCGCAAACGCGCGGCGCAGCGCAGCGTCGAGCGCCACGCCGTCGAATGCATCGAACACGAACCCCGTCGCCGAGCCGTCCGCGAGGTTTTCGAGCGAACAATCGACGACGGTGTCGGACAGCCCGCCTACCCGTCGAACGAGCGGCAGCGTGCCATAGCGCAGGCCGAACATCTGCGTCAGCCCGCAGGGTTCGAAGCGCGACGGCACCATGATCACGTCGCTGCCGGCGATCACGCGGTGCGACATCGCTTCGTCGTAACCGATCACGACCGCGACCGCATCCGGCTGCGCCGCCGCGGCCGCTTTGAACGCGCGTTCGAGGTCCGGGTCGCCGCTGCCGAGCAGCACGAACTGGCCGCCTCTGCGGACGATTTCCGGAAGGGCCTGCAGCACGAGCTGCAACCCTTTTTGCTCGGTGAGCCGGCTGACCACGCCGAACAGCGGCGCCGCCGGACGCACGCTCAGCCCGGCGAGCCGCTGCAACGCCGCCTTGCACGCGGCCTTTCCGGTCAACGCGTCCACGTCGTAATGCGCGGCCAGATGCGGATCCAACGCGGGAGACCAGATCGTCTCGTCGACGCCGTTCAGAATCCCGTGCAGATCGGCGGCGCGATGATGCAGCAGGCCGTCCAGCCCGCAGCCCTGCTCGGCGCCCTGGATCTCGCGCGCGTAAGTCGGGCTGACGGTCGTGATCTTGTCGGCGTAGTACAGTCCGGCCTTGAGGAACGAAAACTGGCCGAAGAACTCGGCGCCGTTGATATTGAAAAATGCGCGCGGCAATTCCGTTTCGTCGAACAGGTGTGCGGGGAACACGCCTTGATACGCAAGATTGTGAATCGTGAACACGCTGCGCGCGGCGAGCGTCCCTGTCTGAGCTTCGCCCGAGCACAGATACGCGGGCGCGAGCCCCGCGTGCCAGTCGTGGCTGTGCACGATGTCCGGACGCCAGCTCGGATCCAGCCCGCTCGCGATGCGTGCAGCGAGCCATCCCAGCAATGCGAAGCGGCGATGATTGTCGAGATACGGATGCTCGTGCGGATCGCTGTACGGGCCGCCGGGCCGGTCATACAGCGTCTGCGCATCGACGAAGTACACGACGACACCGGTGCCCGGCAACACGCCGCGATGCAGCGCGAGCGCGTCGGCACCGAAGCGCGGCCCCGGCTTCGCGACGATGCGGCTGTCGGCGACGCCGTCGCGGATCGCCGGGAATCCCGGCACCAGCAGACGCGCGTCGCATCCCAACGCGTTCAGCGCGCTCGGCAGTGCCGCGGTAACGTCGGCGAGACCACCGGTCTTGAGCAACGGATAGACTTCGGCGCAAACGTGTAGCACGCGCATGAGCATTCCTCTTTGTCAGGAGTCGAGCACCAGCATGACCGTCGCGAGCGGCGGCACGGCGAGCGCCAACGACATGGACCGCCCGTGCGACGCGATCGGGTCCGTATGCAGCGTGCCGTTCGCGACACCGCTGCCGCCGTACGCGGGGTCGTCAGTATTGACGATCTCGCGATACCGGCCCGCACATGGCACCCCGATCCGAAAGTCATCGCGCGGCACCGGCGTGAAGTTGGACACCACCAGCACGAAACGGCCGTCGTCGGCCGTGCGCACGAACGAAAACACCGAACGGTCGCGATCGTCGACCGCGATCCACGTGAAGCCGCGCGGCTCGAAATCGGTCTGATACAGCGCCGGGTGACACCGCATCGCGTCGTTGAGGTCGCGCACGAGCCGTTGCACGCCTCGATGCAGCGGGTGCGTCAGCCGTTCCCAGTCGAGGCTCGCATCGGCGTTCCATTCGCGCACCTGCGCGAATTCGTTGCCCATGAACAGCAGCTTCGCGCCGGGATACCCCCACATGAAACCGTAATACGCGCGCAGGTTCGCGAAGCGCCGCCATTCGTCGCCGGGCATCCGCGACAGCAACGAGCCCTTGCCGTGCACGACTTCGTCGTGCGACAGCGCGAGCACGAAGCGTTCGTCGAACGCGTACAGCATGCCGAACGTCATTTTGTCGTGGTGGTGCTGGCGAAACAGCGGATCCTCGCTCAGATAGCGCAGTGTGTCGTGCATCCAGCCGAGGTTCCATTTGTAATGGAAGCCGAGCCCGCCTTCGTCGACGGCGCGCGTCACGCCCGGGAAGCTCGTCGATTCCTCGGCGATCGTCACGGCTTCGCGACGCTCCGCACGGATCGTCCGGTTCGTGCGCCGCAGGAACGCGATCGCCTCGAGGTTTTCGCGGCCGCCGTGGCGATTCGGAATCCATTCGTGCGCCGGGCGGCTGTAGTCGCGGTACAGCATCGATGCGACCGCATCGAAGCGCAGCCCGTCGACACCGTACCGCTCGATCCAGTACAGCGCGTTGCCGGCCAGGTAGTTGGCCACCTCGGGCCGGCCGTAGTCGTAGATCAGCGTGTTCCAGTCCCGATGGAAGCCCTCGCGCCGGTCCGCGTACTCGTACAGGCTGGTGCCGTCGAACCGTGCGAGCCCATGCGGGTCGTCCGGGAAATGCCCGGGCACCCAATCCAGCAGCACGCCGATACCGTGCGCGTGCGCCGCTTCGACCAGATAGCGAAAATCGTCCGGCGTGCCGAAGCGGGCGGTCGGCGCGTAGAGCGCAGTCGGCTGGTAGCCCCACGACCCGTCGAACGGATGCTCGCTCATGGGCAACAATTCGATATGCGTGAAGCCGAGTTCCTTCACGTACGGAATCAGCGTCGTGGCGAGTTCCCGATACGTGAGCCAGCCGCCGCCATCCGACGGCTGGCGCCGCCACGAGCCCGGATGCACTTCGTAGATGCTCATCGGCGCGCCCGGCGCATTCGCATGCGCGCGCACCGGATCCGGCCGGCAAACCGGCGGCAGGCCGTGCACGATCGACGCGGTGCCGGGACGCAGTTCCGCACGAAATGCGTAAGGATCGGCCTTGAGCAGCCGATCGCCATTGCGCGCCTGGACCTCGAACTTGTAGAGCGCCCCTTTCGCGACATCCGGCACGAAGATCTCCCACACGCCGCGGTTGCGGTATCGCTGCATCATGTGGCGATGGCCGTCCCAGCCGTTGAAGTCGCCGACCACGGAGACCCCGCGTGCGTTCGGCGCCCAGACCGCAAACCTGACGCCGTCGATCCCGTCCTGCGCTACCGGATGCGCGCCAAGCTTTTCATAAGGACGAAGATGCGTGCCCTCGGCCAGCAGCCACGCATCGAGTTCGCCAAGCATCGTCGGGCTCGACGACGCCGGCGGACACCCGGAACGGCCAGCGGACGTCTCGTCGCGCACGTCGTCGCCGCGCGCCAGACGATCAGCGTGCATCTTGCGCATCCGTGACATGACCGATCCAGGCGGTGTGGGGCGCGAGCGTCAGGCCCCTGCCCGCGAGCGACGCGCCGGCAAGCCCATGTCCGTCGCAAGGCCGTGCGCTCAGGCCGTCCGGCAGCGGCCAGCGCTGCGCGGTACCACCGAGATTGAAGACGAGCAGCCGCCGGTCGGCACCGGCTGCGCGCTCGAACGCGAGGATCGGCTCGGGCGCATCGAGGAAGCGGATACTGCCGTCGCGAAGCGGTTGCTGAAGGCGGCGCCATGCGAGGAAGCGCCGGAAAAAATTCAGCGGCGACGCCGGATCCGCGTGCTGCAAGTCGACCGCCTTCGACGCGTGCTCGTCAGGAATCGGCAGCCACGTATCGGACGACGAAAAGCCGCAATGCGGCTCGGCCGAGCGCCACGGCAACGGCGTGCGGCAACCGTCGCGCCCTTTGTTTCTTGGCCAGAACTCGATGCCGACCGGATCGCGCAGCTGTTCGTACGGAATCCGGGCTTCGGTAAGGCCGAGCTCCTCTCCTTGATAGACGCACGGCGTGCCGCGCAGCGTCGCGATCAGCGCGAGGACGAGCTTCGCGAAGCCCGGTCCGGCGTCACGGCCGTCGCCCCAGCGGGACACGACGCGCGGCACGTCGTGATTGCTCGCCGACCAGCACACCCAACCTTTCCCGCCATGCTCGGCCAGCCTGGCCTCCATGCGTTCGACGGTGCCGCGCACGTGCGCCGCCGAGAATTCGGGCGTCAGCAGATCGAAGCTGTAGGTCATGTGCAATTTGTCGCCATCCGCCGTGTACCGCGCCATCGTGGCGAGCGCGTCGTCGTCGCCGACCTCGCCGAGACCGACCGCACGGTAATCGTCGAGATGACGCCTGAGCCGTTTCAGGAACGTGAGGTTCTCCGGTCGGGTCTTGTCGTAGCGATGCCGCTGCATCGCATACGGATTGTCGACCGCCGTGGGCAACGGCGGCGCTGCCACCACGGGCGGATTGTTGCGCAGGCGCTTGTCGTGGAAATGAAAATTGCACGCATCGAAACGCAAGCCGTCCACGCCGCGCTCGAGCCAGAAACGCACTTCGTCGATCATTTGCCGCTGCACGTCCGGATGATGGAAGTTCAGATCCGGCTGGCTCGCGAGAAAGTTGTGCAGATAGAACTGGCGCCGCCGCGTGTCCCACTGCCACGCCGGGCCGCCGAACACCGACAGCCAGTTCGTCGGCGGCGTGCCGTCGGCGCGCGGGTCCGCCCACACGTACCAGTCCGCGCGCGGGTTGTCGCGGTCGGAGCGGCTTTCGGCGAACCATGCATGCTGATCCGACGAGTGACTCAGCACCTGATCGACGATGACCTTCAGGCCGAGCGCGTGCGCCTTCGCGATCAACCGGTCGAAATCGTCGAGCGTGCCGAACTGCGGATCGACATCCCGATAGTCCGACACGTCGTAGCCGAAGTCCTTCATCGGCGACTTGAAGAACGGGGAAATCCAGATCGCGTCGACGCCGAGCGCATGGATGTAGTCGAGCTTGCCGATCAATCCGGGCAAATCGCCGACGCCATCGCCGTTGCCGTCCGCGAAGCTGCGCGGATAAATCTGGTAGATCACGCCACCCCGCCACCACGTATCGGACATCTGGTGCGCTCCAGTTGGGCCGGCGGCACGAGCGCGCCGGCCTGCGTTCACGATCGATCAGCCCGTTTCCGACGACTCCGGATGCGATGCGCGATGTGCGTATATCGGGGTCGCTTCATTGCGAACTTACTTTATAGGGTTAGCCGGCCGAAATCAAAATTTCCTGATCGGGATCTGCCCCACCCTTATTCAAATGTTTTGCATTGTCCATTACGATACGAGCTCAATTCCCTGCGCGTTGCGCAATGCCATTTAATATCGGCCAGCGGGCATTCCCGGCGGATCGCCTCCAAACCGGACAACGCAGTGCAAGTGCTCTCCCTATCCGCTCCGGCGATCGAAAAGGGGTTGCAAATTGGACCGTACGCCTGACCTGCCTCGCGTGACCGGCTGGGCCGCGCTGATCCTCGCGATCGGCGTGATCAGCAGCGCCGCCGCGAGCTACGCGCTCCACCGCGCCAACGCGCGCGAAGCGCAAACCGCATTGACGGAGGCCGCGAACGATGCGACCGACGAGATCGTCGAGCGCGTCCGCCATTACGAATACGGGCTTCGCGGTGCGCGTGGCGCGATCGTCGTGGCTGGCGAAACCGGTATCAGTCGCGAGCGCTTCCACCGTTACAGCCTGACTCGCGATATCCATACCGAATTCCCCGGCGCGATCGGCTTCGGGTTTATCCGCCGCGTGCCGAAAGGCAGCGAGCAGGCGTTCGTCGCGCGCGCGAATGAGGACATCGGCCCCGAGTTCAAGATTCATCAATTTGTGCGTCACGACGGCGATCTCGACGTCGTCATGTACATCGAGCCGGAAGAGGACAATCGCGTCGCGATCGGGCGCGACATCGCGTCCGACGAGGATCGCCGGCAGGCGGCGAAATCCGCGATGCAAACCGGCAAAGCGACGCTGAGCGCGCCGGTCGAGCTCGCGCAGCGCGCAGGCGATACGCGCCAGGCCGTGCTGTTCATGCTGCCTGTCTACCGCACGGCGTCGCTGCCGTCGACCGTCACGGAACGCGAAGCCGCCGCGTACGGCTGGACCTATGCGCGGCTGATGGTCGAGCGCGTGCTCGACGGGCTCGACATCGCGCAGAAGGGGTTGCACCTGCAACTCGACGATGTCACGGTGCCCGATCGCGTATTGCCCTTTTACACGCTGCACGCCGACTCGCGCGACCCGACGCGGCATTTCCCGCTGCAAATCGAGCGCGTCGTCTACGGGCGCACATGGCGCTTCACCTATGCCGCTTCGCCGGAGTTCATCGCGAATCTGCATCAAACGTCGCCGGAGACGGTGATGCTGATGGGGACGGTCATCAGCGCGCTGACGGCCGCCATCGCGCACGCGGCTGCGATCGGCGTGCGCCGCCGCCGGCAAGCCGACGCCGCTCGCGCGAAACTGGCCGCGATCGTCGAAGGGTCGGCGGACGCGATCGTCGGCCAGACGCTGGACGGCGTCGTTACGAGCTGGAATGACGGTGCCGCGATGCTGTTCGGTTATACGGCCGACGAAGCGCTCGGCCGGCCGCTCGCGGACCTGATCGTGCCGGACACGCTGATCGACGAGCAGCGCGACATACTCGCGTCGATCGGCAACGGCCAGCGCGTGCCGGCGCTCGCCACCACGCGGCGCGGCAAGGACGGCGCGCGGATCGACGTGTCGGTGACCGTGTCGCCGATCTTCGGCGCGGGCGCACGTGTAGCAGGTGCGTCGAACACGATGCGCGACATCTCGTCGCAAAAGGCGGCGGAAGCCCGGATCGTCGAGCTCAATACGAGCCTGGAGGATCAGGTCGCGCAACGCACCGCGCAATTGCGCGATCTCAACATGCTGTTCGAGAACGTGCTGCGCTCCGCGTCCGAAGTCTCGGTCATCGCGACCGACTGCAACGGCACGATCGATCTGTTCAATCCCGGCGCCGAGCGCCTGCTCGGCTACGCCGCGAGCGAGGTCGTCGGCCGGGCGACGCTGCTGGCGCTGCACGACGCCGACGAGATCGCGGCGCGCGAAGCCGAGCTGAGCGCTGAGTGCGGCGAGAGCGTGCGCGGCTTTCGCGTCTTCACGCTCAAGCCCGAGCGCGACGGCGCGGAGTCGCGCGAATGGACCTACGTGCGCAAGGACGGGTCGTACGTGCCCGTGTCGCTCGCTGTCACCGCGATGCGAGACGACAGCGGCGACGTGGCCGGCTATCTCGGCATCGCGATCGACATCGCGAAGCGCAAGGCCGCCGAACGCGAGGTCGCGGCGGCCCGCGATCAGGTGCTGCTCGCGGCCGAGGCGGCGGAGCTCGGCATCTGGACGTGGGAGGTCGCGAGCGGCACGGTTCGATGGAACGCGCGGATGGTGGAAATCTACGGCAATCCGGCCGCGCTGGACGGCGACACGCTGTCGTATCAGGCATGGCAGCGACTGCTGCATCCGGACGATCGCGACGCGACATTCGGCGCGCTCGACGCGATTTCGCGTAACCGCGATGCGAGCCTCGGCTCGTTCCGGATCGTCCGGCCCGACGGCGAGATCCGCCACATCCAGGCGAACGCACTCGCGGAGCGCGACGCGCATGGCTCGACCGTGCGCGTGGCCGGCACCAACCGCGACATCTCGGTGCAATACGCACTCGAGCACGATCTGCGCCGCGCGAAGGAACAGGCCGATGCGGCGAGCGCGGCGAAATCGGCGTTTCTCGCGAACATGAGCCACGAAATCCGCACGCCGATGAACGGCATCATCGGGATGACGCGGCTGTGCCTCGATACGCCGCTGAACGAGGAGCAACGCGAATATCTGACCATGGTGCTGTCGTCCGCGCAATCGCTGCTGACGATCATCAACGACATCCTCGATTTCTCGAAGATCGAAGCCGGCAAAATGCTGCTCGACCCGGTGGATTTCAGCCTGCGCACGATGATCACGGAAATGCTGCGTGCGACGACGTTCAAGACCGGCAAGACGACGGTCGAGATTCTGAGCGACATCGGGCACGACGTCCCGGATTCGCTCGTCGGCGATGCCGGGCGCTTGCGCCAGGTGCTCACGAATCTCGTCGGCAACGCGCTGAAGTTCACGGCGGCCGGCGAAGTCACGCTGTCGATTCACGTCGTCACGCTCGATTCGTCCAGCGCGTCATTGCGCTTCGCGGTCGCCGACACCGGCGTCGGCATCGCGCCAGAGCATCTCGAACGGATCTTCGATGCGTTCTCTCAGGCCGACAGCTCGACCACGCGCCGCTACGGCGGAACCGGTCTCGGTCTCGCGATCTCGACGCGCCTGGTCGCGATGCTGGGTGGACGGCTGGACGTCCGCAGCGCGCTCGGCGCCGGCAGCGTGTTCAGCTTCACGCTGCCGCTCGCGCTGGGCCGTTACCCGGACCTGCCGCATCCCGCGCTGCCGCGCGCGCTGAACGGCGTACGGATTCTCGTCGTCGACGACAATCACACCAATTTGCGGCTGATGCACGACATGCTGTGCAATTTCGGCGCACAGCCGACCTGCGTGAGCGACACGCAAAGCGCGATGCAGACGTTGTACGCGCAGGCGAAACGGCGCGAGCCCTATATCGTCGCACTCGTCGACGGACAGCTTCCCGATTGCGACGATTACTCGCTCGCGCTGGAAATCGCGGCGGATCCGGCATTGCGCGGCACGATGGTGGTCGTGATCAGTTCGCTGTCGAGCCGGCTGGACGCGTCGACGCTCCGGCAGGCCGGCATCGCCGGCTTCATGACGAAACCGGTCGATCAATCGGAGATCTTCAATCTGCTCGTGAAGCTGCTGGGCGAATCGTTCTTCGCACCGCACGCGCCGGAGATCGCGCCGGACCGACGCGACCACGATGCCGCGCAGTCGCCGTCGCGCCGATACACGGTGCTACTGGTCGAAGACAATCCGATCAATCAGCGGCTCGCACTGCGCTTGCTCGAAAAGCTCGGTCACGACGTGCGTCTCGCGTCGAACGGTGTCGAGGCGCTCGACTGGATCGACACGCAGCCGTTCGACGTCGTGCTGATGGACATCCAGATGCCGGTGATGGACGGCCTCGAAGCGACGCGCGAGCTGCGCGAGCGCGAGCGCCGCGCCGCGAAAGCGCATGTGCCGGTGATCGCGATGACCGCGCACGCGATGCAAGGCGATCGCGAGAAGTGCTATGCAGCGGGCATGGACGGCTATGTGTCGAAGCCGATCGAAACCGGCGCGCTGGTACGGGAGATCGAGCGGGTCGCGGCGCGGCCGGCGGCAGCCGAGCGCGCCGCCGGCCGCGTG
>NZ_JAAGPL010000164.1:0-19784 GCF_017104785.1 Burkholderia sp. Ac-20353
GCCGCAACGCATTGCGCGCGAATCGTGTGTCGAGGTTCGATTCGTCGTCGATCCACGCGAGGCCACGCTCTGCCGCATAGCGCTCGAGCTGCGCGCGCAGCAGCCGCAGCAGCGGGCGCACGCGTTCGACCTGCGCCGCAGCCGGCCGGTAACGCGGCGCCATCGCCGCGATCCCGGCGATGCCGGCGCCACGCAGCAACTGCAACAGCACCGTCTCGGCCTGGTCGTCGGCATGCTGCGCGAGCCACAGCACGGCTGCGCCGTGCCGCTCGCACATCGCGTCGAGCGCCGCATAGCGGCTTTCGCGCGCACTCGCCTCGAGGCCCGTGCCGCTGTCGCGCGGCACGTCGACGCACATCGAATCGAATGCGACGCCGAGCCTTGCGGCGGTCGCCCCGGCTTGCGCGGCCCACGCGTCGGCGTTCGCGCTCAGCCCGTGATGCACGTGCAACGCAATGCAGCGCGACGCGCCCGCGACGCGCACGGCGGCATCGAGCAGCACCGACGAGTCGAGGCCGCCGCTGTACGCGATCGCGATGCGCGCACCGGCCGGCACGTCGGCAAGCGCAACGCCGACCGCGTCGAGGACGACGCGGTCGGCGGAGAATTCGCTCGGGGGAATCACGATGTGACGGCGCGCCGTGCGGCCCGCGTCGATGAATACACGCCGCGCGTCATGCGCCCGGCGTGGTTTCCTTGAACTTGCCGTAGGCCATCAGGCGCTCGAAGCGGCGTTCGCGCAACGCATCGATGCTCATGCCCTGGAACTGGCGCAGCGAATCGGCGAGCGCACGACGCAGCAGCGCGGCCATGCCCTTCGGATCGCGGTGCGCGCCGCCGAGCGGCTCGTTGATGATCTTGTCGATCAGGCCGAGCGCCTTCAGGCGATGCGCGGTCAGGCCCAGCGCCTCGGCCGCCTCGGGCGCCTTCGCGGCGCTCTTCCACAGGATCGACGCGCAGCCTTCCGGCGAGATCACCGCATAGGTCGAGAACTGCAGCATCATCACGGTATCGGCGACCGAGATCGCGAGTGCGCCGCCCGAACCGCCCTCGCCGATCACCGTCGTGATGATCGGCGTCTTCAGCTCGGCCATCACGTACAGGTTGTGGCCGATCGCCTCCGACTGGCCGCGCTCTTCCGCGCCGATGCCCGGATACGCGCCCGGCGTATCGACGAACGTGAAGATCGGCAGCCCGAACTTCTCGGCCAGACGCATCAGGCGCTCGGCCTTGCGATAGCCTTCCGGACGCGGCATCCCGAAATTGCGCGCCGCGCGCTCCTTCGTGTCGCGACCCTTCTGGTGGCCGATCACCATGCACGGATGGCCGCCGAAGCGCGCGAGCCCGCCGACGATCGACAGGTCGTCCGCGAACGCGCGGTCGCCATGCAGCTCGTGGAAATCGGTAAACAGTTCCGTGACGTAGTCGAGCGTGTACGGACGCTGCGGATGCCGCGCGATCTGCGACACCTGCCACGGCGACAGGTTCGCGTACAGGTCCTTCGTCAGTTGCTGGCTCTTCTTCGACAGACGCTCGATTTCTTCCGAAATATCGACAGCCGAGTCGTCCTGCACGAATCGCAGTTCTTCGATCTTGGCCTCGAGTTCGGCGATCGGCTGTTCGAAATCCAGAAACGTGGTCTTCATGTGTTCGAATCCTTGGGTCTTGCGGCAGCGCGTATTCTACCCGCGCGGGCGACGCTCAAAACCGGCTCACAACTATTGATGTTTAAAACTCGATAGCCCGGTCATTCACCGGCATCGAGCGAATCGAGGCTGCGCCACATGTACCAGGTCGCGACGGTGCGCCACGGTTCCCAGTTGGCCGCCACTTCCCGCGCTTCGCTGCGCGTGACCGGCTCCCCGCTGAAATAATTGACGCTGATCGCGCGGATCAGGCCCGGATCGTCGAGCGGCAGCACATCCGGCCGCGACAGGTTGAAGATCAGGAACATCTCCGCGGTCCAGCGGCTGATGCCGCGAATCTGCGTGAGTTCCGCGATCACGTCCTCGTCGTCCATCGACGTCCACTTGTCGACGTGCAGCGCACCCGACACGAAGTGCTGCGCGAGATCGAGGATGTACTCCGTCTTGCGCTTGGACAACCCGCATGCGATCAGCTTGTCCGGACCGAGCTTGATCACCTGCTGCGGCGCGAGCTTCGGGCACGCGGCCTCGATCCTGCCCCATACCGCCTGCGCGGACGCGACGGAAATCTGCTGGCCGACCACCGAGCGCGCAAGCGTGACGAACGGATCGCCGCGCTTGACGAGATGCGCGGGACCGAATTTCGGGATCAGTTTCTTCAGGATGCGGTCGCGCTTGACGAGGTCGGCGCATGCCTTGTCCCAGTACGCGGGACGCACGACGACGTCGACACCGTCGAACACCGCCGACGCCGCACCATCGGCTGCACGCGCCGGCTTGACCGCCGGCTGCGCATGACCGTCGAGCTCGCCGTTCGGCACGGCGCGCTTCGCGTCCGCCTTCGCCGTCGGCGCGCGCTTGGCTGCCGGACGCGTGGCGACCGGAGTCGCACGCCTGACCGGCGCTTTTCTGGCCGTTGCCATCTTGCCTCCTACCTGACGAATCGGTCAGTGGAACGCACCGCGCTCATACGCGACGCCATTCGGTCGATCCGCCCGGTTTGTCTTCAAGCGCGATACCGGCGTCGAGCAGTTCCGCCCGGATCCGGTCCGCTTCGGCATAGTCTTTCGCTTGCTTCGCCGCGACGCGCGCGGCGATCCTCGCTTCGATCTCGTCGGCCGTCAGGCCGCCTTCCTGCGCGGCACCCGCCGCCTGCTGCAGGAACGCGCGCGGTTCGCGGCCGAGCAATCCGAGGAGCCCCGCGAGCTGCTTCAACTGGCGTGCGAGCGCCGCGTCGCGCGTGCGGTTCACTTCGCCCGCGAGCTCGAACAGCACCGACACCGCGAGCGACGAGTTGAAGTCGTCGTTCATCGCGGCCGCGAAGCGTTGCGCGTGCGGTTCGTCCCAGTCGAGCGCCGCCGAGTCGGGCACGACGTCCTTCAATGCCGTGTAGAGCCGCGTCAGCGACGCGCGCGCATCGTCGAGATGCACGTCGCTGTAGTTGAGCGGCGAACGGTAATGCGTGCGCACGATGAAGAAGCGCATCACCTCGGCATCGTACTTCTCGAGCACTTCGCGGATCGTGAAGAAGTTGCCGAGCGATTTCGACATCTTCTCGCTGTCGACCTGCACGAAGCCGTTGTGCATCCAGTAATTGACGAACGTCTGGCCGGTCGCGCCTTCGCTCTGCGCGATCTCGTTCTCGTGGTGCGGGAACTGCAGGTCCTGCCCGCCGCCGTGGATGTCGAAATGATCGCCGAGCAGCGTGCAGCCCATCGCCGAGCACTCGATGTGCCAGCCGGGACGGCCCGGGCCGTATTTCGAATCCCACGACGTGTCCGCCGGCTCTTCCGGCTTCGCGCGTTTCCACAGCACGAAATCGAGCGGATCTTCCTTCGCGTCGTTCGCGGCCACGCGCTCGCCGGCGCGCAGGTCGTCGAGCGACTTGCCGGACAGCTTCCCGTAGTTCGCGAACTTGCGCACCGAATAATTGACGTCGCCGTCGGCCGCCTGGTACGCGTAGCCGTTCGCCTCGAGCGTCTCGATCATCCCGAGCATCTGCGGAATGAATTGCGTCGCACGCGGCTCGATGTCCGGCCGCTCGACGCCGAGCGCGCCGACATCGTCGTGCATCGCCGCGATGAAGCGGTCGGTCAGCGACTTGATCGTCTCGCCGTTCTCTACCGCGCGGCGGATGATCTTGTCGTCGATGTCGGTGATGTTGCGCACATACGTGACCCGGTAGCCAAGCGCGCGCAGCCAGCGCTGCACCAGGTCGAACACGACCATCATGCGCGCATGGCCCACGTGACAATAGTCGTAGACGGTGATCCCGCATACGTACATCCGTACTTCGCCGGGCTGGCGCGGCACGAAAACTTGCTTGTCACGCGCGAGCGTGTTGTAGATGCGCAGTGAATCCATAGAGATGAACCGTGAGCCGAAGGAAACCGCCCTGGCGAAGCTCGCCCTGCATGCGAAACGACCGGACCAGCACTGCGGCGTCACGCCGCGCGTCCTCGATATCACATGGGGCGGTCAGGCTGCAAGCACAGCGGTGACGGCCACGAGAGGCAGAAAGAAAGACTGCCTGCGGCTCGCCGGAACGCGCAGACGTTTTGTTAGAATGGCTCGGAGTATAACATTCCGATTTACGCCTATGAAATCTCCTCGCGGCCGCGCGCCGAGCGCTGCGACCCTCGTTGCGACCGCCGTCATGGGCGTCGCGCTGACGCTCCTGCCGGCCGCCGCGGCCCATGCGCAGAAGGCGCCGTCCACCGCCGACGGCACGCCCGAGATCGATACGTCGATCGCCGGCAAGCAATGGAAGCAGGCGCTCGCGCAACTCGACGCACGCATCGCCGCGAACCCGCACGACGTGCAGGCGCAGTTCAAGCGCGGCACCGTGCTCGTGCGCCTGAACCGCGACGACGACGCGATCCAGCAATTCGTCGCGATCACGCAGGCGTACCCCGAACTGCCCGAGCCGTACAACAATCTCGCCGCGCTCTACGCGAAGCACGGCCGCTACGACGAAGCGCGCACCGCGCTCGTCACCGCGACGCAGGCAAACCCGAGCTACCCGCTCGCATACGAGAACCTCGGCGACCTGTACCTGCGCCTTGCGGCCGAATCGTACAAGCGCGCGCAATCGCTCGGCCGCACGAGCGGCGCGACCGCGCAGCGCCTCGCCGACCTGCAGAAGATCATCTCGCCGCCGAAACCCGCCGCGGGCACGCGCGCCGCACCGTCGACGCCCGACTACGCGGGCCGCGCGGCCGCGAACGTGTCCACCACCACGCTGCCGCTGTCGCCGACGTTCCAGTTCGGCGGCCCGTCCGGCGCAATGGCGGCGCCCTACGTCGCGCCGTCGCATTGAGCGGCGCGAGGCACCTGTTCCATCCAACCAGAGGATCGCAATGAAACGTCTGTTGCTGGCGCTTGGCGGCGCCGCCCTTCTCGCGAGCGCACCCGCGTTCGCGCAAACGGCCACCGCGCACCCCGTCGTGCAGATCAAGACCTCGCAGGGCGACATCCGTGTCGAGCTGTATCCGGAGAAGGCGCCGAAGACGGTCGCCAACTTCCTCGATTACGTGAAGTCAGGCCAGTACAACGGCACGATCTTCCATCGCGTGATCAAGGGCTTCATGATCCAGGGCGGCGGCTACAAGGCCAACTTCGACGAGAAGCCGACGCGCGCACCGATCGCGCTCGAGAGCAAGAATGGTCTGAAGAACCTGACCGGCACGATCGCGATGGCACGCACGAGCGATCCGAATTCGGCGACCGCGCAGTTCTTCATCAACACGGTCGACAACGCGGGCCTCGACTACCCGAACCCGGACGGCAACGGCTATGCGGTGTTCGGCAAGGTCGTGTCGGGTCTCGACGTCGTGAAGAAGATCGAAGCGGTGCCGACCACGTCGCGCGGCCCGATGCAGGACGTGCCGGCCCAGCCGATCACGATCGAATCGGCGAGCATCGTCTCGAAGTAATCCGGCCGGATCGCTCCGGCGCCTCACGCGGCCGCGTCGCACGACCGGCCGCGTGCCATTTAAACCGTCCCATCGAAGGAATTCATCATGGTTGAACTGCATACGAACCACGGCGTGATCAAGCTCGAACTCGACGCCGCGAAAGCGCCGAAGACGGTCGAGAACTTCCTGAACTACGTGAACAAAGGCCACTACGACGGCACGGTGTTCCATCGCGTGATCAACGGCTTCATGATCCAGGGCGGCGGCTTCGAGCCGGGCCTGAAGCAGAAGCCGACCGACGCGCCGATCGACAACGAGGCGAACAACGGGCTGAAGAACGACAACTACACGATCGCGATGGCGCGCACCAACGATCCGCACTCGGCAACCGCCCAGTTCTTCATCAACGTGAACGACAACGACTTCCTGAACCACTCGTCGCCGACGCCGCAAGGCTGGGGCTACGCAGTGTTCGGCAAGGTCGTCGAAGGCCAGGACGTGGTCGACAAGATCAAGGCCGTGAAGACGGGCAACGCCGGCTTCCACCAGGACGTCCCGACCGACGACGTCGTGATCGAGAAGGCCGTCGTCGTCTGACGACCGGATACGGAGGCACTTCGATGCTGCAGGAGACTCCGCCGCGAAGCGTCTCCGCGGGCGTGCCGGGCGAGCGCGAATACGCGCAAGCCGCACGCCCGTTCCTGTTCATCTCCGATCTGCACCTGAGCGACGCGATTCCGAAGACGGTCGCCGCGTTCGAGCATTTCGTGAAATACACCGCCGACAGCGCCGACTCGGTGTTCATCCTCGGCGACCTGTTCGAATACTGGATCGGCGACGACGTGCTCGACGACGATCCGTTCGCCGCGCGCATGACGGCGCTGCTGCATACGTTCTCCGAACGCGGGATCGCGCTGTACGTGATGCACGGCAATCGCGACTTCCTGCTCGGCAAGCGCTTCATGAAGGCGGCCGGCGCGATGCTGCTGCCCGACCCCGCGCTGATCATGGCGTTCGGCCAGCGTATCGTGCTCGCGCATGGCGATGCGCAATGCACGGCCGATCACGGCTACCAGTTCTTCCGGCGCTTCGCCCGCAATCGCGCCGCGCAATGGCTGTTCCTCGCTTGGCCGTTCCGCTGGCGCCGTGCGATCGCCGAACGGATGCGTTCGAAGAGCGAGGCCGGCCGGGCCCGCGCGCCGCATCCGCGCTACGACGTCACGCGTACAGGTGTCGCCGCGCTGTTCCGGGCCAGCCGTGCGAGCGTGATGATTCACGGCCATACGCACCGCCCCGCGCGCCACCTCGAACCGGGCGGCGTGCGCTGGGTGCTGCCCGACTGGGATCTCGACCACGGCAAGCCGCGCGGCGGCTACCTGCGCGTCGACGCGGAAGGGATCCACGCGCAGCCGCTGGACTGACCGCCGCAACCGCGGCGGCCGGCCACGCGCTGGCTCAGGGCTGCTCAGGCCTCCTCAGGACTGACGCTCGACCGCCTTGCCTTCCAGTACCGCCGACAGGCGGCGCAAATCCAGGCGCGCCGCATCGGCGCCCTGCAGCGTTTCCAGATGCGTACCGAGCCGTTCGAGCGCCGCGACGATCTCGTCGACGCGCCGGCTCTCCTTCGCCGCGTGGTCGATCAGCCCGTGGATCGCGAGCGACATCGGATCGTCCGCGTTCGGCGTGATGCCGTACGCGCAGAACGCCGCGCGCTCCGGTTGCGGCTTCGGCTGCGCGGGCATCACGATGCGCGCCGGGTTGCCGACCGCCGTGCCGCCTGCCGGCACCGGCTTCACGACCACCGCGTTCGAACCGATCTTTGCGCCCGCACCGACCGTGAAGCTGCCGAGCACTTTCGCCCCCGCGCCGACGATCACGCCGGCCTCGAGCGTCGGGTGACGCTTCGCGCCGCGTGTCAGCGACGTACCGCCGAGCGTCACGCCCTGGTAGATCGTGCAGTCGTCGCCGACGATCGCCGTCTCGCCGATCACGACGCCCATCCCGTGATCGATGAACACGCGCCGGCCGATCGTCGCGCCGGGGTGGATCTCGATACCCGTCAGGAAGCGCCCGGCCTGCGACGCGAAACGCGCGAGCCAGTAGCGCTTCGCGCGCCAGCATGCGTGCGCGAAACGATGCAGCACGAGCGCATGCAGCCCCGGATAACAGGTCAGCACTTCCCAGGCACTGCGAGCGGCGGGATCCCGCTCGCGAATCGTCGCAACGTCTTCGCGCAGTCTCGTGAACATGATCTGATCTGGGGAAAGGGCCGGCGCGCACCGCCGGCAATGGCCGGCCTTTATCGCGCCGGCTGCTTTGTATATGACGTTCGGCGATTGTAGGTCGAGTCGCGCGCGCCCGCACAGCGCCGCGCGTTCACCCCGGCGCCGGCGCGGGTATTCGCGCCGGCAAGCGTCACGCGTCGCCGTCCGGCGTGCGCGACTTCAGCAGGATGTGCTTCGCGATCCCGCGCAGGATGTTGACTTCCTCGCGCTCCAGCCCCGTGCGCGCGAACAGGCGCCGCAGCCGCGGCATCAGCTTCTTCGGGTTGCGCGGGTCGAGAAAATCGAGCGCGATCAGCGCGTTCTCGAGGTGCATGTACATCCGCTCGATCTCATCGCTTTGCGCGGGCGTGCCGGCCTCCGCCTGCGGCTCGGGCGCGCTTGCGTGGTCGAGGAACGCGATGCGCAGTTCATAGGCGAGCACCTGCACCGCCTGGGCCAGGTTCAGCGAGCTGTAGGCCGGGTTCGCCGGAATGTGCGCGAGCGCGCTGCATTGCTCGACGTGCTCGTTCGACAGCCCGGTGCGCTCGTTGCCGAACACGAGCGCGATGTCGCCGGCGCCGACCTGCCGGCAAGCCTGCTCGGCGGCCGCCCGCGGCGCGAGCCGCGGCGGGCCGTATTCGCGCGAGCGCGCGGTCAGCGCGATCGACCAGTGGACGCCGGACAGCGCGTCGCCGAGGGTCGGCACGACGTGCGCGGACGCGAGCACGTCGTCCGCGCCGCTCGCCATCGCGATCGCTTCGGGATCGCTCTGCACATGCGGCACCCGCGGCGCGACCAGCACGAGCCGCGAGAAGCCCATGGTCTTCAGCGCGCGCGCGGCAGCGCCGACGTTGCCGGGGTGGCTCGGCTCGACGAGCACGAAACGGGTGGACGTAAAGCCGCCGCGCAGCGGCCCGGACGACTGCGCCGCGCCGGGCGCGGACGACGCAGCGGTGTTCTGCAAGGTTTCCAATACCATACGACTCGATTTCCAGAATGGCCGTATGGTATCGCCAACGCGCGAGCAAACCCACCTGTCCGGACGGCCAGTGGGGTTTCCCCGCATCAGGGCCACCTAAAACAGCCGAAAGTCGGGTAAAATCATGCCCTTATGTGCGCCCGCAGCGGCGCGCGTCGTTCCCGCTCTTTGTCAATTCGCGTCTCATCTCGCCCGTGCGCGCCGTTTCGGGCGGGTCGTTCCACTTTCGTGGCGGCCACTTGCCGCCGGCTACAGGATCCAGGCTCATGCATCCCATGCTCAACATTGCTGTCAAGGCTGCGCGCCGCGCCGGACAGATCATCAACCGCGCGTCCCTCGATCTCGACCTGATCGAGATCCGCAAGAAGCAGCATAACGACTTCGTCACCGAAGTGGACAAGGCCGCAGAAGACGCGATCATCGAGACGCTGAAGACCGCCTACCCCGATCACGCGATCCTCGCGGAAGAATCGGGTGCATCCGACAACGAATCCGAATTCCAGTGGATCATCGATCCGCTCGACGGCACGACCAACTTCATCCACGGCTTCCCGTACTACTGCGTGTCGATCGCGCTCGCGCACAAGGGTGTCGTCACGCAAGCCGTCGTCTACGACCCCAACAAGAACGACCTGTTCACGGCCACGCGCGGCCGCGGCGCGTACCTGAACGACCGCCGCATCCGCGTCGGCCGCCGCGACCGCCTGTCGGAGTCGCTGATCGGCACCGGCTTCCCGTTCCGCGAGAAGGACGGCCTCGACGCGTATGCGCGCCTGTTCACCGAAATGACCCAGGCCTGCACGGGCCTGCGCCGCCCGGGCGCTGCGGCGCTCGACCTCGCGAACGTTGCGGCGGGCCGCCTCGACGGCTTCTTCGAGCAAGGCATCAACGTGTGGGACATGGCCGCGGGCAGCCTGCTGATCACCGAGGCGGGCGGCCTCGTCGGCAACTACACGGGCGACGCCGACTTCCTGCACCGTCATGAGATCGTCGCGGCGAACCCGAAGGTGTACGCGCAGATGATTCCGATCCTGAACCGCTACAGCCGCGTGCACCCGGCCGCGGAATAACGCCGCCGCGCGCAGCGCACGAACGGCCCGAGTCCGCCTGAGCGCGGCCCGGGCCGTTGCCTTTTGCGGCGGCGGATGGTCATGTTGGCCGACCGGCCGACTCCTCGTTCGTCGCCGACGGGGTAAACTCACTTCCATTTTTCGGACACGCACCCTTTCGCACGATGGCCATCCAGACCGACGACGCACTCTCCGCCGGGATCGCCCAGCACACGCCGATGATGCAGCAGTACCTGCGCATCAAGGCCGACTATCCCGACACGCTTGTCTTCTACCGGATGGGCGACTTCTACGAGCTGTTCTTCGAGGACGCCGAGAAGGCCGCTCGCCTGCTCGACCTGACCCTCACGCAGCGCGGCGCGTCGGGCGGCAACCCGATCAGGATGGCGGGCGTGCCGCATCACGCAGTCGAGCAATACCTCGCGAAGCTCGTCAAGATGGGCGAGTCGGCCGCGATCTGCGAGCAGATCGGCGACCCGGCCACGTCGAAGGGCCCGGTCGAACGCAAGGTCGTGCGCGTCGTCACGCCGGGCACGCTGACCGACGCCGCGCTGCTGTCCGACAAGAACGACGTGTACCTGCTCGCGATGTGCCCGGGCCACAACAAGCGCGGCGTCGCGGTCAACGTCGGCCTCGCGTGGCTCAACCTCGCGAGCGGCGCGCTGCGCCTCGCCGAGATCGAACCCGACCAGCTCGGCGCCGCGCTCGAGCGCATCCGCCCGGCCGAGGTCCTGACTGCCGACGGCGCGACCGATGCCGCGCCGGTCGGCGCGGGCGCGCTCAAGCGCGTGCCGGCCTGGCATTTCGACATTGCGTCGGGCACCCAGCGTCTGTGCGACCAGCTCGACGTCGCGAGCCTCGACGGTTTCGGCGCGCATTCGCTGACGAGCGCGTGCGGCGCGGCCGGCGCGCTGCTGCTGTACGCTGCGGCCACGCAGGGCCAGCAGCTGCGGCACGTGCGCAGCCTGAAAGTCGAGAACGAAACCGAATACATCGGACTCGATCCGTCCACACGCCGCAACCTCGAACTGACCGAGACGCTGCGCGGCACCGAATCGCCGACGCTGTGCTCGCTGCTCGATACCTGCTGCACGACGATGGGCAGCCGCCTGCTGCGCCACTGGCTGCATCATCCGCCGCGCGCGTCGGTGGCCGCGCAGTCGCGCCAGCAGGCGATCGGCGCACTGCTCGACGCGCCCGCGAACGCGAGCGTCGACGCGCTGCGCAGCGCGCTGCGGCAGATCGCCGACGTCGAACGGATCACCGGGCGTCTCGCGCTGCTGTCCGCGCGTCCGCGCGACCTGTCGAGCCTGCGCGACACGTTCGCCGCCCTGCCGGCGCTGCGCGAGCGCATTGCGCCGATCGTCGGCAACGCGGATGCGCTCGCCCGCCTCGACGCCGCGCTCGTCCCGCCCGGCGAATGCCTCGACCTGCTGACGGGCGCGATCGCCCCCGAACCCGCGGCGATGGTGCGCGACGGCGGCGTGATCGCGCGCGGCTACGACGCGGAACTCGACGAGCTGCGCGACATCTCGGAAAACTGCGGGCAGTTCCTGATCGACCTCGAGGCGCGCGAGCGCGCCCGCACCGGCATCGCGAACCTGCGCGTCGAGTACAACAAGGTGCACGGCTTCTATATCGAAGTCACGCGCGGGCAGACCGACAAGGTGCCCGACGACTACCGGCGCCGCCAGACACTGAAGAACGCCGAGCGCTACATCACGCCGGAACTGAAGACCTTCGAGGACAAGGCGCTGTCCGCGCAGGAGCGCGCGCTCGCACGCGAGCGCGCGTTGTACGACGCGGTGCTGCAAGCGCTGCTGCCGTTCATTCCCGAGTGCCAGCGCGTCGCGTCCGCGCTCGCGGAACTCGACCTGCTCGCCGCGTTCGCCGAACGCGCGCGGACGCTCGACTGGGTTGCCCCGACGTTTTCCGACGAAATCGGCATCGACATCGAGCAAGGACGGCATCCGGTCGTCGAGGCACAGGTCGAGCAGTTCATCGCGAACGACTGCAAGCTCGGCACGGATCGCAAGCTGCTGCTGATCACGGGTCCGAACATGGGCGGTAAGTCGACGTTCATGCGCCAGACTGCGCTGATCGCGCTGATGGCCTACGTCGGCAGCTACGTGCCGGCCCGGTCGGCCTGTTTTGGCCCGATCGACCGGATCTTCACGCGGATCGGCGCAGCAGACGATCTTGCCGGTGGCCGCTCGACCTTCATGGTCGAGATGACCGAGGCGGCGGCGATCCTCAACGACGCGACGCCGCAAAGCCTCGTGCTGATGGACGAGATCGGCCGCGGCACGTCGACGTTCGACGGCCTCGCGCTCGCGTGGGCGATCGCACGGCACCTGCTCGCGCACAACAGCTCGTACACGCTGTTCGCGACGCACTACTTCGAACTGACGCAACTGCCGGCCGAATTCCCGCATGCGGCCAACGTCCACCTGTCGGCGGTCGAGCACGGTCACGGCATCGTGTTCCTGCATGCGGTCAACGAAGGCCCCGCAAACCAGAGCTACGGGCTGCAGGTTGCGCAGCTCGCAGGCGTGCCGGCGCCGGTGATCCGCGCGGCACGCAAGCATCTCGCGTATCTCGAGCAGCAGTCGGCCGCGCAGCATACGCCGCAGCTTGACCTGTTCAGCGCGCAGCCCGCCGCCGACGATCTCGAATGCGCCGATGCGCGCACGCCGCCGAGCGCGCCGCACCCGGCGCTCGAGCGGCTGCGCGATATCGATCCCGACGACCTGAAACCGCGTGAAGCGCTCGACCTGCTGTACGAACTGCGCACGCTCGTCCAGTCGCACGATGCCGACGGGCACGCGTAAGCGCACGTCGTCTGCGCCGCGGCTGCGTTGCGCGGCCGCGCTCGCCATCGCGGCGGCGCTCGTGATGGCGCAGCCGGGCGCCCAGGCTGCGCCTGCGAAGCGCGCGGGCGCGCCCTATTCGTTCGCGGTCGTCTCCGGCGTGATCGGCTCGCCAGCCGACGAAACCGCCGCGCAGCGGATGCTCGAAGCGATGGCGCGCGAACGCAACCTCGCGTTCGTCGTGTATGCGGGCGATCTGAAGGGGGCGAAGGAAGCGTGCCGGGACACGCTGTACACGCAGCGCGGCGCGATCCTCGACGCGGCGCGCGTGCCGCTCGTGTTCGTGCCCGGCCACGACGACTGGGTCGCATGCAACACTGCGACGGGCGGCGGCTACGATCCGGTCGAGCGCCTCGACTTCCTGCGTCAGACGCTGCTCGCCGATGCGGCGCAGCCCGGTCCCGGCGCGCTGCAGGTCACGCGCGAAAGCGAAGTCGCACGCTTTCGGCCATACCGCGAGAATGCGCGCTGGATGCGCGACGACATCGTATTCGTCGCGCTCAACGCACCGGCACCGAACAATCATTTCCTGACGGCCGGCGGCCGCAACGGCGAATTCGAGGACCGGATCATCGCGAACGGCTTCTGGATCGATCATGCGGCCGAATACGCGAAGCGGCGCGACGCGCGCGCGTTGGTGGTGATCTTTGAAGGCGATCCGCACTTCGACCGCTACGATCGTGCAGAACGGTTCGCGTGGCTGCGCTTCAACCGGCCGCGCGTACGCGACGGCTTCCGCGAGCTGAAACGCACGCTCGTGAAGGCCGCAACGGCTTTCCGCGGCCCGATACTCGTGATCCATACGAGCGCCGAACCGCTTGCGAACGGCTTCGTCATCGACCGTCCGCTGCGTGCGGATAACGGGGAACTCGTGGGGAACGTGACGCGGGTCGCACTCGGACCGCGCCAGCCTGCGAATCAATGGGTGAAGGTCAGCGTCTCGCCGGCCCGGCAGACGCTCTTCAACATCAGTTTGCAGGATGTGCCGAAAAACCTGCCGGTGCCGCCGGCACTGCCGGCCGCCCCACCCGGCGACATCCCGGTGCCGCAGATGCCGGAAATCCCGGCGTTGCCGGCGCTGCCCGATTCGTCGTCGGTCGCGCCACCGCTGCCGGGCGACAGCGTGGCGCCGTATGGCTCATCGGCGCCGGCGCCGCCTTCCGGCCTGGCGCCGAACTTGCCCGCGAGCTCAGTGCAGCGTGCGCCCTGACGGTTCGCCGTCTTCGTCGTCCTCATCCTCGTCGACGATCTCGAGCCCTTCCGCTCCGTGTGCGTGCTCGTGCTCGATTTCGTCCTCGGTCGCTTCGCGAACGTCCTTCACGGTCAGCGAAAAACGCAGCGCCATGCCGGCGAGCGGATGGTTGCCGTCGAGCACGACCTTGTCTTCAGCGATGTCGGTCACCGTGTAGATCAGCGAGTCGACCTCTTCGTCGCCGTCCTCCGGCGTACCTTCGAACTGCATGCCAACTTCCAGCGGCTCCGGGAAACGATCGCGCGGCTCGATCTTCACGAGTTCCGGGTCGTAGTCACCGAACGCGTCCTGCGGCTCGAGCTGAATCTGCGCCTCGTATCCGGGCTCGTGGCCGTCGAGCTGTTCCTCGATCTTCGGGAACGTGCCATCATAGCCGCCGTGCAGATAGACCATCGGCTCGTCGCTTTCCTCGATCAGGTTGCCTTGCGCATCCGACAGCTTGTAAGTGACCGACACGACGGTGTTTTTTGCGATTTTCATCCAATTCTCCCAAATACAAGTCTCATTATACGATGCGCAAACGGTCTCAAGCCGAACCGCGGAACGACACCGCAGCCGCGCTCGGCGCGCCGCCCCCCGATCTTCCCACGCCGTTGCTCGGCGGCCTCACTCCGGCGCAATTCATGCGCCGCTACTGGCAAAAAAAACCGCTGCTGATCCGTCAGGCGATCCCGGGTATCCAGTCCCCTGTTTCGCGCGACGCACTGTTCGAGCTCGCCGGCGACTACGATGCCGAGTCGCGGCTGATCACGCATTTTCGTAACAAGTGGCAACTGGCGCACGGCCCGTTCGACACCGATGCGCTGCCGCCCGTCACGCGCAACGCGTGGACGCTGCTCGTGCAGGGGCTCGACCTGCACGTCGACGCGGCCCGCGCATTGCTCGATCGGTTCCGCTTCGTCCCCGACGCGCGCCTCGACGACCTGATGATCTCGTACGCGACCGACGGCGGCGGCGTCGGCCCGCACTTCGATTCGTACGATGTGTTCCTGCTGCAGGTCGAGGGCAAGCGCCGCTGGCGCATCGGCGCCCAGCAGGACCTGTCGCTGCAGCCGGGCGTGCCGCTCAAGATCCTCGAGCACTTCGAGCCGAGCGACGAGTGGGTGCTCGAGCCCGGCGACATGCTCTACCTGCCTCCGCACATCGCGCATGACGGCGTTGCCGAAGGCGAATGCATGACCTGCTCGATCGGCTTCAGAGCCCCGTCAGCCGGGGAATTGAGCGCCCAGTTCCTGTATTACCTCGCCGAGCGCGGCGGCCTGCGCAGCAGCGCCCGCAGCGACGACCTGTATCGCGATCCGAAGCAGCCCGCCGTCGATGCGCCCGCGCAGCTGCCGCCAGCGCTGGTCGAACGGGTCGCCGCGATCGTCAACGGCATCAAATGGCGCGAGCAGGACGTCGCCGAATTCCTCGGCTGCTACCTCAGCGAACCGAAATCGAACGTCGTATTCGACCCGCCCGCGCGCGCACTTTCCGAAACGAAGTTCGCCGAGCAGGCGGCCCGCCGCGGCGTACATCTCGACAGACGCGCCGCATTGTTGTATAACGCGCGCTCGTACTTCATCAACGGTGAGGAAGAGCCGCTCGATCAGGTTGCCAAATGGCTGCCCGAACTGGCTAATCAGCGCCAGATGGAGGCGAAACGGTTTGTAACACTATCCCGGGATCCCTCAATGACAGCTTTGCTGCACGAATGGTATTGTGCCGGCTGGATACGGGTCGGAAACCTGGAATAGTGTTACCTTCCCGTACGCCCATGCGAATCAAAATTTGTATGGGAAAGACAACGTATTGACCCCGCATTTGTCGACGGTCGATAGGAAAGTGCATATAATTTCCGCCCAAGCCGTAGGGAAGATTCACGCTCTAGAAGTGCGTCTCCACCAGCGGCCCAGGTCGGTGTTGGAGCACATTACCGGTATTGTTTCGCGCTGTTGCTTACCTTTAACCATAAAAGGACGTGATCATGAAGAAATCCCTCCTCGTAGCTTCCCTGTTGGCTGCTGTTGCACTGGCTGCTTGCAACAAGAGCGCTGACCAAGCTGCATCGTCGGCTGCTAGCGACGCTGCTGCTGCCGCTTCGTCGGCTGCTTCGGCAGTTGCTGGTGCTGCGAGCGACGCGACGGCTGCTGCATCGTCGACGGCTGCTGCCGCGAGCGACGCAGCTGCTGCTGTGGCGTCGGCTGCTTCGGCAGCGACGGCTGCTCCGGCTTCGGGCGCAAGCCAGTAAGCCTCAGCATCAGCTGAAAAAAAACCGGCCTGCGGGCCGGTTTTTTTACGTCTGTACGTTTCGTTGCGCTTAGTTGCGGTAGTTGCGGTAGTTGCCGATCGTCGCGCCGTTCAGCGTCAGGGGCAGGCCAAACGGCCGCCCACGGCCCTCACAAGCCCAGCCAGTCGAAGCCCTCGTCCTGCGTGGCCACGATCACGTCGCTTCCGTCCGTGCCCAGCACGGCCGCCAACGCGTCGCGGGCCAGCTCCGGCCGGTTGTTCTGCTGGCTCAGGTGGGCCGCCACGAGGTGCCGCAGGCGGCTGCGCTCGAGCGACGCGAGGATGTCAGCGGCCGCGTCGTTGCTCAAATGGCCATGGTTGCCGCCGATCCGCGCCTTCAGCGACTGCGGATAGCGGCTCTTCGCCAGCATCGCGGTATCGTGGTTGGATTCGAGCACCAGCGCGTCGCAGCCGCTCAGGACGGCCGTGATGTGCGGCGTGGACGTCCCGACGTCGGTCAGCACGCCGAGGCGGTGGCAGCCGTCCAGGAAGACGAACTGGAGCGGTTCCCGGGCGTCGTGCGGCACCGTATAGGGCAACACGGCCAGATCGCCAATCGGGGCCGTCTCGTCGCCCCACAGCACGTGGAGATCGACATCCGCTTCGTCCGCGCCGACCGCGCGCGCGGTACCCCAGCTCATGTACAGCGGCAGCGACGCGCGCCGGGCGAGCGTCAACGCGCTGCCGACGTGGTCGCTGTGTTCATGGGTGATCAGGATCGCATCGAGATCGTCGATACCGAGATTCAGGCGGCCGAGCCGGCGTTCGACCTCCTTGGCGGAAAAGCCGCAGTCGAGCAGCACGCGGGTCGTGGTCGTGCCGCTCGCGGCTTCGACGACCAGCGCATTGCCCTCGCTGCCGCTTCCGAGACTGGCGAATCGCACGCGCTCAGTTCAGCTGCGCGTGGAGCAGCGAAATGATCCGCTGGGCGTCCGACGAGTTGTCGACCTGTCCGTTCGCGTCGACCACCGCGACCTGCGTGCCGCCGTTGCTCTGCGCACGCACGTTGACGACGTATTCCTTGCCCGGCTTCGCCGCCGTCGGGCCGCCGTAGAACAGCTTGCCGAACAGGCCGTCGCGCTTGAGCTCTTCCATCGAGTTCGCGAAACGCACGTAGTACAGGCCCTTTTCGCGATCGCGGTTGTCGACGGTGAAGTTGGTGCGGTCGAGCGCGAGGCCGACGCGCAACCACGCGCGGTCGAACGACTCGGCGAGCTGCAGCGTCGCCGCACCACCGCTCGCGCCGCTGACCTGCGCCGGCGCCGTAGCCGGGCGCGCATCGGTCAGCAGCTGCTTCGCCTGCGCTTCAGTCAGGCCGAACTTCTGCATCAGCTTGGTCAGGAACACCGCTTCCAGCACCGGGTTGCGCGGACGCTCCTCCCAGCGCGACGACGTGCCGCCCTGCGGGCCGACCATCATCTCTTCCATCGCGCTGTGCGTGATCGAGATGTCGGTGTCGCCGTTCGGCGTGCGGTTCACGAGCGTGCGGAACTGGTCGCGCGTGCCCGACGAGTACGCGAAATCGATGACCCTGCCGATCGTGCGGCGGAACCAGTCATCCGGAATGTTCGCGCGGTTTTCCGCCCAGTCGGTCGTCATGATGCCCGTCGACGGCGCGTCGGTCTTCAGCGAGAAGCCGTTGTCCTGCCAGAACTCCCTCAAGAGCGGCCAGAGCTGCTCCGGCGTGCGGCCGTCGACGACGAGCCAGCGATGGTCGCCGTCGCGCTCGATGTGCATGCCAAACGGATCCTGCGCGGACGGCACGCCGTCGGTCGCCGTGCCGGCGGCCGTCTGCGCCCGCGGCGGCAGCGTGCCGAGCCCGGCGTTCGACGGCGGCGCCACGAACTGCTGGCTCGTCGGCACCGGCTTCAGGTCGCTCGGCACCGCCAGCGGCGGCGCCGAGCCGGTGTTCTTGTAGTTGACCTTGTCAGGGGCCAGGTAGTCGTTCAGCGTATCGCAGCCGGCGAGCGCGCCCAGCGCCAGCGCCACCACCGAAACCTGGATGGCGCGAGAGGAAAAGGCGAAACGTTTCATGAAATCCTTCGTCTTGCTAAAACGCTCGTCACGAGCGGCGCCGGACGGGCCGGCCGGTGCGGGTTGATCACGGAATGACGGCCGCGGGCGCGGCCGTCGCGACATCAGGCGAGGATGCCGGCTTCGACGAGTGCCGAGCGCACCGCGTCGTGGCAACGCTCGTCGAGCGGCGTGAGCGGCAGGCGGATGCCGCCCTGCATCTTGCCCATCACCTGCAGCGCCCACTTCACCGGGATCGGATTGGCCTCGATGAACAGGTTCTTGTGCAGCGACAGCAGCTTCATGTGCAGCTCGCGGGCCGTCTTCACGTCGCCCGCGAGTGCCGCGCGGCACAGCTCGCTCATCGCGCGCGGCGCGACGTTCGCCGTCACCGAGATATTGCCGTGGCCGCCGAGCAGCATCAGCGCGATCGCGGTCGGATCGTCGCCGCTGTAGATCGCGAAGTGCTTCGGCGCGGCCTTGATCAGCTGCGCGGCGCGGTCGATGTTGCCGGTCGCTTCCTTCACACCGATGATGCCCGGTACCTGCGCGAGACGCAGCATCGTCTCGTTCGACATGTCCGCGACCGTGCGGCCCGGCACGTTATACAGGATCACCGGCAAGTCGACCGCTTCGGCGATCGCCTTGAAGTGACGATACATCCCTTCCTGGGTCGGCTTGTTGTAGTACGGCACGACCTGCAGCGTCGCGTCCGCGCCGACCGCCTTCGCTTGCTTCGTCAGCTCGATCGCCTCGGCGGTCGAATTGCCACCCGCGCCCGCGATGATCGGGATGCGCTTCGCCGCGTGCTCGACGGCGGTGCGGATCATCAGGATGTGTTCTTCGACGTTGAGGGTCGCCGACTCCCCGCTCGTACCGACCACGACCAGCGCATCGGTGCCTTCTGCGATGTGCCAGTCGATCAGTTTGCGAAACGCCGGCAGGTCGAGACTGCCGTCTTCGAGCATCGGGGTGACGATCGCGGGGATGCTGCCGCGGATTTGAATGCCGTCTTGAGTGCCGTTAGCCATGAAACGCGATTGATTAGGAATCGGTAAACGTTGAGATTGTAGCGGATTAGCCGGGCAGTTCGTAACGCGGAATACCCGTCTCCGCCAATGGGGTCGCGCCCTCGCGCACCGCGCAGATACGCTGGACGAACGCTGCGCGCGGCGCGGCGACGAAGCCGTCTTCGTAAGCGACCACCCGCAGCCGGCCGCGCACGGCCTCCAGCAGCTCGCCCGGTGCGAGCAGGAACGCCGGATTGGACGGCTTGCCGACCGTTTCGTTTCCTTGCGCGAAAGTTTCGTACACGAGCACGCCGCCCGGCGCCAGCGCATCGAGCAGATGGGGCCAAAGCGGCCGGTGCAGATAGTTCGTGACGATCACGGCCGCAAACTGCTCGCCGGCCGGCAGCGGCCACGGCGCGCCTTCGAGATCGGCGTCGCGCGCGTCCACGCCCGGAATCGCGCGCAACGCGGCGAGCGCGGCCGGATCGCGCTCGA
>NZ_JAAGPL010000165.1:0-19768 GCF_017104785.1 Burkholderia sp. Ac-20353
GCCGCGCGCCGCCGCACGCTCGCGGAACTCGGCGCGCTCGAAGGACCGCTGTTCCTGCTCGCCGAACGCGCGCCGGGCGACGCGGCGATCGACGCGCGGCTCACGCGCGTCGCGCGGGACGCCGACATGGGCGGCGATGTCCGTGCGACGGGCTCGGACCACGCGGATCAATCCACGGCGATGCAGTCCGCTGCCGCCGCGAACGGCGCCACCCCCGCACATGACGCACTGCTGAACCTGATCGATGCGCGGCTCGCTCGCATCGCCGACGCCGCCCGTGAAGCCACACCGAAGGAGTCTCTTTCTCATGCGCGTTCCTGAACCGCCGACCACCCCGTTCGTCGTTGCCGCCGTCGCGGCAGCCGTCGTGCTGGCCGGCTGCGCGACGTCGTCGCTCGACCTCGCGCCGGAGGCGTCCGATCGCCCGTGGCAGCCGCAGACGACAGCCTCCGGCGAGATCGTGCCGGGCGCGCCGAAACCTCAGGGGTATCCGCCGAGTCACGACTACACGCTGCCCGCCAACACGGCGCTCGCGGCCGTGCCGCCGCCCGTCGCGTTCGATGCCGCTCATGCATACACGCTGCCCGAACTGATCGATCTCGCCGAATCGACGAACCCGCTGACCCGTATCGCGTGGAACGATGCACGCAATGCGGCGCTCGCGGTCGGCGTCGCGAAGGCCGCGTACCTGCCGCAATTGTCCGCGACCGCGATGGGCGGCTACCAGGCCGGCCACGGCTCGACGTCGACGCTGCTCGGCGACGCGTCGGCAAACACGAGCGCGCACGGCACCGTGTCGGCACTCGCGCTGCAGTGGCTGTTGTTCGATTTCGGCGGCCGAGCGGCGCGCGTCGAAGCGGCCGAACAGGTGTCGATCGTGTCGAACGTCACGTTCACGGCCGTCCATCAGCAGGTGATCCACGACGTCACCATCGCGTATTACCGCTACGAAGCCGCGCGTTCGCGCGCGCGCAGTGCACAGCAGAGCCTCGCGAACGCGGATGCGATCGCCGCGGCAGCGCGCGCACGGCTCAAGCAGGGTGTCGGCACCATCGTCGAGGTTGCGCAGGCAACCCAGAACCGCGCACAGGCCAACCTCGCGCTCGTCGAAGCGCGCGGCGCGGAGAGCGATGGCTATCTCGGGCTCGTGTCCGCGCTCGGCATCTCGCCGCTGTCGAAGCCGACGATCGCGACGCTGCCGGCGCGGCCGCTGCCGCCCGCACTCGGCACGTCGGTGGACGCGATCGTGTCGGACGCGATCGCGCGGCGCCCCGACCTGCAGGGTGCGTACGCGCTCGAAATGGCCGATCGCGCGAAGGTGAAGGCGGCGGAGGCGGAGTTCATGCCGAAGGTGTTCATGTCCGCAACGGCGTCCTACCTCAGCGGCGGCACGTCGATCTCCGCACTGCCCGCGATCGGCCAGCAGGCGCCGACCGTCAACCTGAACGGCAACCGCTACGGCGGCGGCGTGTTCGTCGGCATCACGATTCCGCTGTACGACGCGGGCCTGCGCTCGGCGGTGCTGATGCAGGCGCACAACGACGCCGACAGCGCGACGGCACGGCTCACGCGCACGAAGGAGGAAGCGGTCCGGCAGATCGTCGCCGCGCAGAACGCGCTGCAGACGAGTCTCGCGTCGCACGAGGCCGCGACGGCGCTCGCCGCCGCCGCGCAGACGAGCTACGACGCCGCGCTGACCGCGTACCGGAATGGCGTCGGCACGGTGACCGACGCGACGCTCGCACAGAGCCAGCTGCTCGTCGCGAAGAACGCGGACGTCGACAGCTACTGCGGCGCGTTGTCGGCGGCCGCCACGCTCGCGCTCGCGACGGGCACGATCAGCGCGGCGCGTTAACTCGGTAACGCGCGCCGGAATGCGGGCTGTAACGCGCGCGCCCAACGTGCAGCGGGCGGCCACGTCGAGTCGAACGATACGTGCGAGTTGACGCAAGCGCGCGCCGCCGCCTAGAATGCCGCCCATTCATCTTTCAGGAATCAACGTGGACAGTTGCAGCACATTGCGTGCGCGGCTCGCCGCCTGAACGCCTGCCCGCCGCAGTTCTCCTGCCCCGGCTCGCGTTCCAGCGAGTCCGGCATGCCGCTCCGTTTCACACTGCGTCACGCATTCGCGCGGTACAGTTACCGCGCGATGACGGACATTGCGTCGCCCCCGGCCTGGCGCCGACCCGACGTCCGTCTGCACGCGCCCCTTGCACGGCAGGACAACTCATGACTTTCGATTTCGCCATTCGTCTTTTCACCGCGTTCGCCTGCGGCGTCGCCATCGGTCTCGAGCGCCAGATGCGGCAGCGCACGGCCGGCCTGCGCACGATCACGCTGGTCGCGAGCGGCGCGTGCCTGTTCGTCACGCTCGGCGTGCTGACCGGCAACGGCGTGGCCGGCGTCACGCAGATCGCCGCGTACGTCGTGTCCGGCGTCGGCTTTCTCGGCGGCGGCGTGATCATGCGCGACAAGGGTTCGATCCAGGGCATCAACACCGCGGCGACGCTGTGGTGCTCGGCCGCGGTCGGCGTGCTGTCCGGCTCGGGCCACTACGTCCCGGCGCTCGCCGGCACCGGCGTCGTGCTGCTGACCAACACGCTGCTGCGCGGCGTGAGCCAGGCGATCAATGCGACGCCCGTGTCGAACGCGGATCTCGTGCGCGAATACCAGATCACGGTGATCTGCCTCGCAGCGGACGAAGTGCATATCCGCACGCTGCTGTCGAATTCGATGTATGCGAAACCGCTGTCGTTCCAGAGCCTGACGAGCGAGGACGTGCCCGACCAGCCGAACCGGCTGAAGGTCACCGCGACGCTGAAGCTGCATCCGAAGGATCAGCCGAAGCTCGAGCAGATCGCGAGCCGCATCAGCATGGAAAAGAGCATCTCCAGCGTGAGCTGGACGGCGAAGGAAGCGGAGCCGCTGATGGAGTGAGCGGCGCCGCGCCACTCACGGCGTATCGATGAGCCCGGCCGAAATCGCCTTGACGACCGCCTGCACCTTGTTGGTCGCGCCGAGTTTCTCGAGGATGTTGTTCACGTGGAAGTTCACGGTCCGCTCGGAGATGCCGAGAATCTGGCCGATCTCGCACGCCGTCTTGCCTTCGGCGGTCCAGCACAGCACCTCGCGCTCGCGCGCAGTCAGCATGACGTTCGCCTCCGGCGCCAGCTTCGGCACCACGAAGCGGCTCATCAGCGAATGCGACAGGTTCGCGAGCCAGTTGGTCTGCAGCGTGAGCATGTTGATTTCGGCGGGCGTGAGGCGATCGGCGTGGCGCGCGATGCTCAACAGGCCGAACGCGCCGCGCGCTGCCCAGCTCGACTGCGCGACGCCGACCGACAGCCCGTGGTCGCGCGCATCCTGCCACAGCGGGCACGGCGCAATCTTGTCGACGTCCGGCCAGACGATCATGTTGGTACTGAGCGCACCGTCGCGAACCGTCGAATCGATCTCGATATAGTTCTGCGCCTGGTAATGCTCCATCCAGCCGTCCGGATAGGTGTCGAAGATCGCGACCGCCGGCTTCGACACCGGCAGCGGCACCCGGATCCCGTAACAGCAGTATTCGAAGCCGAGGCGCTTCGAATAGGCGGCGATCCGCTGGAAGAGCTGCTGCTCGTCTTCCGCGGCGCTGAATTGATGGTAGGCGTCCTGCCAGCGCAGTTCCATTCGTTCTCCGACAACGTCACGCTGTCATACTTGTCAGGTTTCAGCGCCGGTTCGGGCTGATACATTTCGCGCATGACTTCACCTTTGCTGCATCCCTTCCGCGGCCCGTCTCCGGACGGCTACGTGCGCCTGTCCGAAAGCGCACTGGTCGAGCTTGCGCTCGACCATGTCACGAGCGGCCTCGACGCGTCACTGCTGGCGGAACTGCGCAACAGCGCGATCGATGCACGCATCGCGGGCTACACCGAATGGCATCGCCCCGCCGTCGCCGGCGTCGCTTACGTGACGGTCGGCTGGGACTGGTACCGCGAACGCGCGTCCGGCGCATTCGTGATCGCCGGCGGCGACGTCCGCAGCAACGTGATGGCCATCGACGCCGCCGGTGCCGACATCGGCATGACCCGCACCGCCGCGATGCTCTCGGCCCACCTCGCATCGATCGACTGGCCCGCCGCCGTGGCAGCCGCCGTGCTCGCGCACAACGACGCCTATCATGCCGGGCCAATGCTCCAGTGACAACCGGCCGCGCAATCGTCTGACGTTTACGCCGCGTTGGCGCTCTTTATAAGCAAAACCCGGCCGGTTTTCAATCCCGCAGATCAAGAAACCGCTTCCATTCGCGAATCGGCCATTTCGCCCAGCCACCCTGTAAGAGTTACCAGTTACGACCGCCTCGGGACGCACGCTGTAATGCACGCATACCAAGCACAGACCCGAGGACACCATGCAGACCTTCGTTCACGAGGAGGGGCGGTTGCCACACGAACTTGCAGCGGATCTCGGGCGCTACCGGCGCCGCGTGTTCGTCGAGCAGCTCGGCTGGGCGCTCCCGTCGGCGAACGAGGGTTACGAGCATGACGAGTTCGACCGGGACGATACCGTCTACGTGTTCGCACGCAACGGCTGCGGCGAGATGTGCGGATGCGCGCGTCTGCTGTCGACAACGCGCCCGTACCTGTTGAAGACGCTGTTCGCGGACCTGATCGCCGAGGACATGCCGCTGCCGCAATCGGCCGCGGTGTGGGAACTGTCGCGATTCGCGGCAACCGGCGACGCTGCGGACAGCGATGTGTGGGCAGTACGGCCGATGCTGGCGGCGGTGGTCGAATGCGCGGCGCAACTCGGCGCCCGGCAGTTGATCGGCGTGACGTTCGTCAGCATGGAGCGCCTGTTCCGCCGCATCGGCGTGCATGCGCACCGCGCAGGTCCGCCGAAGGTGGTCGACGGTCGTCTGGTGGTCGCGTGCTGGATCGATATTGATCCGCAAACGTTTGCAGCACTCGGAATCGATCCGGAATCCGGTGCCCGGCAAGCCATCGCCGCCTGAGCGCGCAGTTTCTCTGGCGGCATCGTATATGAAGGAGTATCAACGTGGACCACTCACCGGCGTTTTACGCGATGTTGCCCGGATTGACGACCGCAGGCAGCAGCAGCCGCATCGCCGTCGCCTATCCGTCGTTTCCGGAACCGCTGCCGCTCGTCTGGCTCGACCGCCGCGGGCTCGTGTTCCGGGCTTCCGGGCCGGCACCGCTCGTCAGCGGCCTGCCCCGCGCGGCGACGCTGCTGGCCGGTGACGAGCCGCTCTGCTCGCTGCGCCTCGTGATTCGCGAGATTGCCGCGGCAGGCGACGGCCGCCACGACCTGACGATGCAGCCTTCCTGTGCCGCGAGCGACGAACTGCTGTGGCATGCGCTGCGCGATCGCGAGCCGTACCGGCACATCCGGCACCCGCTCGCGCCGGTCGTCGAAACGGCGGCCGGCTCCGAGCGTGCCGCGCATGCGTCCGCCACGCTGCCGGCAGGCGGCGCCGACGGCACGGTGCGCCCGTCGCGCAGCGCGGCATTCCGGCTGCCGTGCCGCAGCGACGCGCTGTTCTTCGCGGACTGGCTCGAGTATCACTTCGACGAGTTGCGCGCGCTGTCGCAGCGGCACACGCCGCAACTGCAACTCAACCAGCTCGAGCGGCAACTTGCGGACGACGAAGTCGGTGTGCGATTCGTCTACGACATCGACGGCCACGCGAGCCGGCACGAGCTCAACGACTGCGCGCGTGAAGCATGTGCGTGGATCGAGACGGAAATGCGTGACAAGTTTGCGTTGCCGATCGCACAAGGGCGGTTCGGCGAACATCGGGCGCGCGGCTTGTCGACGGGTCACACCGGGCAAAGTCCGGAAAGCCTGCCACGCGCACGTGGCAGGAATACAACAGGGTATTGCGCTCGCTAGGGTTTTCCCTTAAATTTACGTCTGTCTCCTCCATGTCTCCACGCATGGATTCGGCCCGCTCAAGCAGCGGGCTTTTTTATTTCCCGGGACGAGCCGCGGCATCCGATCCGTGCATGTCCGTAAGGCCCGCGCCTGCGGTCATGCGATCCAGTTGCCGGACGATTTCCGCGCGCAGGTCGGCCGGCAGTTCCGGACTGCCGATCAGCTCCGAAATCCACAAGCCATCGGCCGCGAGCCGGCAGATCATCAGCGTCGCCGCCTGCTCGAGCGGCACGGGGTCGGGGCGGCTCAATTCGCTAATCGGCACCGACCAGCGTTCGCGCGTCTCCGGCTCGCTTACCATCGACGCGACGAGGACACGCAGCACGTCGGTACTGGCCGCCGGGTTTGCCTTGTCCAGCATCGTGTGCACGTACGCGCGCGCCGCCGCCCCGGCTGGATGAGGATCCGCAGCGATACGCGCGTCCATCTGCCGGTTGAAGCGCTCCGTCGTCTGCTCGAAGAGCGCATCCAGCAAGCCTTGCTTGTTCGCGAAGTGATACTGCAGCGCCCCCTTCGTCACGCCGGCGCGCTCGGCTACCGCGTCGAGCGTCAGCGCCTGCACGCCGTGATGCGTGGCGATATCCGAGGCCGCCGCGAGCAGTTGGGCCCGCACCTGCTCCGGCGCTTTCTTGCGCCGCACGCCGGTGGCGCCTGTCGCCGGTGCCGACGGTTGTTCGGCTGAGTGCGTGTCGGTCGGGATGGTCGGCGCGGTCGGTGCAGCATTCGCGGCAACGTTGTGCGGCGCTTGGTCGAGGCGTTTTTTCATAGCGCGGATCTTAGCATCCGCGATCCTCCCTAAAAACATTCCATCCGGATGGTATTATTCGCGACATGAACAATCCCGCCTCATCCCCCCGGTCCGCGCTCGATGCCGCCATCGTCCGCGGACGCGACGCCCTCACACGCCTCCAGCAGCCGGACGGCAGTTGGTGTTTCGAACTCGAATCCGACGCGACGATTACCGCGGAATACATCCTGATGATGCATTTCATGGACAGGATCGATGACGTTCGGCAGGAAAACCTGGCTCGCTACCTGCGTTCGACCCAGCGTCTGGATTCGCACGGCGCGTGGGATCTGTACGTCGACGGCGCCCCGGACGTGTCGTGCAGCGTAAAGGCGTATTTCGCGTTGAAGGCGGCGGGTGATCCTGAACATGCGTCGCACATGGTGCGCGCGCGCGAGGCGATCCTGAAGCTCGGCGGCGCAGCCAGATCGAACGTGTTCACGCGCATCCTGCTCGCGATGTTCGGCCAGGTGCCATGGCGCGCGACGCCGTTCATGCCCGTCGAGTTCGTGCTGTTCCCGAAATGGGCGCCGATCTCGATGTACAAGGTCGCCTACTGGGCGCGCACGACGATGGTGCCGCTGCTGGTGCTGTGTTCGCTCAAGGCCCGCGCGCGCAATCCGCGCAACGTGTCGGTCGCCGAGCTGTTCGTCACGCCGCCCGACGAAGAGCGCCACTACTTCGCGCCGGCTCGCGGGCTGCGCAAGCTCTTTCTGGTGCTCGACCGCATGGTCCGCCCGATCGAACCGCTGTTGCCGAAGCGCCTGCGGCAGCGTGCGATCCGGCACGCGGAAGCATGGTGCGCCGAGCGCATGAACGGCGACGACGGGCTGGGCGGCATCTTTCCGCCGATCGTGTACAGCTACCAGATGATGGACGTGCTGGGCTACCCGGAAGACCATCCGCTGCGGCGCGATTGCGAAAACGCACTGGAGAAGCTGCTGGTCACGCGAGCGGACGGCAGCATGTACTGCCAGCCATGCCTGTCGCCAGTTTGGGACACTGCCTGGAGCACGATGGCGCTCGAACAGGCGCAAGGGGTGACAGCACCGGAGCCGGAGCGTCCGGATGCCGGACGCGAGTTCGACGAGCGCATCGCACGCGCGTACGACTGGCTGGCAGCGCGCCAGGTGAACGATCTGCGCGGCGACTGGGCCGAAAACGCGCGACCCGACACGCAACCGGGCGGATGGGCGTTTCAGTATGCGAATCCGCACTATCCGGACCTCGACGACAGCGCGCTCGTCACGGCGATGCTCGACCGCCGGGGCCGCGCGCAGGCGCGGGCATCGGGCGAGCATCCTTACGCGGAACGCGTCACGCGCGCACTTGAATGGATCCGCGGGCTGCAATCGCGCAACGGCGGATTCGGCGCATTCGATGCCGATTGCGATCGCCTCTACCTGAACGCCATTCCGTTCGCCGATCATGGCGCGCTCCTCGATGCACCGACGGAAGACGCGTCGGGCCGCGTGCTGCTGTGCTTCGGCGTCACGAAGCGCGCAGAAAACCAGCAGGCATACGCGCGCTGCATCGAATACGTGAAGCGCGCGCAGCAGCCCGATGGAAGCTGGTGGGGCCGCTGGGGCACGAACTACCTGTACGGCACGTGGAGCGTGCTGGCCGGCCTCGCGCTGTCCGGCGAGGACAAGTCGCAGCCCTATATCGTCCGCGCGCTCGAATGGCTGCGCGCGCGACAGCATGCGGATGGCGGCTGGGGCGAGACGAACGACAGCTACATCGACCCGAGTCTCGCCGCGACCAACTACGGCGAAAGCACGTCGAACTGCACAGCGTGGGCGCTGCTCGCGCAAATGGCGTTCGGCGACTGGGAATCGGATTCCGTGCGGCGCGGCATCGCCTATTTGCTGTCGGTCCAGCAGGACGACGGATTCTGGTGGCACCGCTCGCACAATGCACCCGGATTTCCGCGCATCTTCTACCTCAAGTATCACGGCTACACGGCCTACTTCCCGCTGTGGGCGCTGGCACGGTATCGCCGCCTCGCCGGTGCGCAGTCCCTATCCGATGGACACAGTCCGGATACGGTGGCAGTGGCGGACCCGGCAATCGCTTGAGTGACGGGATGTTGCGATGAATCGGGGCGGTGTGTGGATGCTGCACCGTCCTGGGGTCCTGCTATCCCCACGGGCTGAGCGCTGTTGCACCGACAGGCAGTTCCGCCGGTCGGTCATGCCACATGTCACACGGAACGTGGCGGAGGATGGATGCGAAGGCAACCGCGGCTCACGTCCATGTGGTGCGGCTCCTTGCCACAGTAGTGCGTTTTCGAGCAACCGATCTCGGCAGTTTTCCAAAAAGAATCAAGGGGCTCCGCAGAGCCCCTTGTTTCCATTACTCGTTTTCTTCGAAGTAATGCCCAAACTTCGTCTGCTTCGTGCGGATATAGCGTTCGTTTTCCTCGCGCACCGGCACGGCCAGCGCCACGCGTTCGCAAACGGGGATGCCATGCTTCACGAGCGTGTCGAATTTCTTCGGATTGTTGCTCATCAGGCGCACCGACGTCACGCCGAGGATGCGCAGGATCGCGGCAGCAGAATCGTATTCACGGGCATCGTCGGGCAGGCCGAGGTCGAGGTTCGCTTCGACAGTATCCCTCCCCTGCTCCTGCAGCGCGTACGCGCGGATCTTGTTGCTCAGGCCGATGCCGCGCCCTTCGTGGCCACGCAGGTACAGCAGCACGCCACGGTCTTCCGCGGCGATGTAGCGCAGCGCGAGATCCAGTTGCTCGCCGCAGTCGCAGCGATACGAACCGAACACATCGCCGGTCAGGCATTCGGAATGCAGCCGCGTCAGCACGGACTGCTCGCCGGCAACGTCGCCCATCACGAGCGCGAGATGTTCGGCATCGCTGCCCGACACACGGAAAGCATATGACGTGAACGTGCCGTAGCGCGTGGGCAGCGAGGCGGTGGCCACGAGCGTCACGCACTCGTCGGCCTGGCCGTTGCCCGACGTGGGCGATTGGGGACGCGAAGACATCATGGATTCAATCAAACGATCTGTAATGTAGGAATTTTCTGGATGGCACGTGACGGGAGTTTACCGCTAATCTGGAATTAGTCACGCGCCTGCTGCCGACGCCCGTTTATACTCGATCCATCGGGTGACGCGCATCACGCCCTGCCTTCCCTGGATTGCCCTGCACACGGAGAAAGCGAATGAGCACGACTGTCGCGCAGATTCTCAAGGCCAAGCCGGATTCCGGCCGCACGATCTACACCGTCAGGAAGACCGATCTCGTCTACGACGCCATCAAGCTGATGGCCGAAAAGGGCATCGGCGCACTGCTGGTCGTCGAAGGCGACGACATCGCCGGCATCGTCACCGAGCGCGATTACGCGCGCAAGGTCGTGCTGCAGGACCGCTCGTCGAAGGCCACGCGCGTCGAGGAAATCATGACCGCCAAGGTGCGCTACGTCGAGCCGTCGCAGTCGAGCGAAGAGTGCATGGCGCTGATGACCGAACACCGGATGCGTCACCTGCCCGTCCTCGACGACGGCAAACTGATCGGCCTCGTGTCGATCGGCGACCTCGTCAAGAGCGTGATTGCGGATCAGCAATTCACGATCAGCCAGCTCGAGCACTATATCCACGGAACCCCCGCCGTCACGTCTGTCTGACCGCGTCCCAGCAAAAAAGGCCCAAACGCGCGAGCGTCTGGGCGTAAAGCCGCCGGAATGCGGCGACGGAGGTTCTGCGCCTGTTGGCGAGCGACGCGTGTGTGGCGCGCCGCCCGTCGGTATGGGTGCGTTCGGGCAGACCCGGGATATCAGTTGCCGAAGTAGATCGAATTCACGGGATTCGGCGCTTCCGTCGTGCGGCGGCCCGACTGTGCCGCGCCGGTGGCTGCGGCGCCGTAGCCGCTCGTGTCCGCGCGCGTCAGCACTTGCTGGCTCGGCTGGATGCGCTGCTCGGCGGCCTGGATGTTCGCCGGATATTCCGCGTCGCTGGCCAGCGGCTTGTAGCCATTCTGTTCGAGTTGCACGAGCTCGGCCTTGACCTGGTCGCGGGTCAGCCCCTGATCCGACTGCGCGAACGACGCGATCGGGGTGGCGAGGACGGTAGCGGCAATCGCTGCGTAAATGATCGACTTCATGATTTACCTCCGATATATGTTCTGTGTTCACGTCGCTTCCGGCAGGTCTGTCTGAAGCGATTGAATCCAGTCTAGTCTCCGCATCACCGAGGGGAAACCCTTAGATTGAACATACTGCGTTGCAGTTTTGGCAAATATCATGAGCAGCTACGCCAAGGCAACGTCGCTATTTAAGCCATTTCGACAACAATCCCTGACGAATGGCTGACACGCAAATAAGCAGCCTTCAACGTTCCGTTGTAGAATTGAAAGGTTTTATCCAACCGACAAATTCTTTCACACCATGCGCGCGCCCTTGCTTCCAGTTGCTTCGCCGTCCGGCCCGGACGGCATGCGCGCGCTCGCCGGCAACCCGGCGCACCCCCTCGCTCGACGCACGGCCCAGGCTCCGCTCACCCCTGCCCGGCGCTTGATCTGACGGCCCAGTCTCCTCCCGGAGCCACGTCAGACAGGCTCCGGGCGATCTACGTAGGTTTGCCACGCCTGTCCCTGCCGATCATTTGGAGAATTGCCATGAAACAACGTCTGCACCAGATAACCGAACTCGACCTCGCCCGGCTCGAGAAGCACGCCGAGCACAGCCCACGCTTCCAGACGATGCTCGACGCGCTGCTGGAGCGGGCCGACATCGTCCAGTCCGACGCGATCAAGGCGAACGTCGTGACGATGAACTCGCAGATCACGCTGCTCGACGAAGCGACCAACGAGCAGACCACCTGGACGATTGTTTATCCCGATGAAGCCAATCTCGAACAAGGGCGCCTGAACGTCTTTTCGCCGGTTGGCATGGCTTTGCTGGGCACGCAGCGCGGCCAGTTGGTGAAGGTGATGCAGCCGAGCGGCATCGAGAAGCTGATGAAGGTCGCCGCGATCGTGTTCCAGCCCGAGGCAAACGGCGAATACACGCGCTGACGCGGCCGCCGTGCGGCAGGCTGCCGGCGGCTGCGCAACGCGCCACCACATCGAGCCAGCGAGGCATCCGGATCGGATGCCTCGCTTTTTTTCGTCCGGACCGCCCTCGGATCGAATTCGCCGGACCATCCGCGGCCTTCACGCCGCGTAAACGCAAAAAAGGCGCCCGAAGGCGCCTTTTTCAGAGCTGGTTACCCAGCAGTCACGCTTAGAAGCGGTGACGCAGACCAACCGTTGCTGCGGTTTGGTTGATCGACGAGCTCGGCAGGTTGTTGCTGATGCTGTCGCCGTTGTAGATCGATGCGCCAATGCCGTTCTTCGCTGCACGCTGGTACACAGCTTGTGCGTAGACGTCCGTGCGCTTCGACAGCGAGTAGTCAGCTTGCAGGCCGAACTGGTTCCAGTGCGTGCTGCCGTTGTTGATCTTCGCGTTCGTGTACGTGTAAGCAGCGCCCAGGCCGAGAGCCGGCGTCAGGTTGTACTTTGCGTTGACTTCGTAGTTGTCAGTGCGCAGCGTGCCCACACCGACTGCATTGTTGTCGAGACGCGCTTGCGTCCATGCAGCGCCGACTTGTGCCGGACCGAATGCATAAGCGGCAGCAGCACCGTACGTGCGGACGCGGCCTTGGCTAGCGATGCCACCGATCGCCGACGACGTCGCGCCGTTGCCGTTCGTACCGTCACCCAGGTTCGCTTGCGAGTATGCAGCTGCCAGCTTCAGACCTTGGAACTGGTATGCAGCACCCGCGCTGTACGCACGGTTGTTGCCGAAGTTCGTGTTGTTCGAGAACGAGTACGTGCCGCCGAATTGCAGGCCAGCGTAGTTCGCGCTCGTGAACTTGATCGTGTTGTTCGATGCGACATCGCCGGTCGTGCTCAGACGGTCGAGGTTCAGCGGGTGCGCGAAGTACGTGCCGCCCCACGAGCCCGTTGCCGTCAGCGGCGCCAGGTAGTCTTGCGTTGCGTCATACTGCTTACCCAGCGTGACCGTGCCGTACTGGCTCGACAGGCCGACGAAAGCTTGACGGTTGAACATGCCGTTGCTGCCGTTCGCGAACTTGCCGTTACCGATGTTGAAGCCGCTTTCCAACGTGAAGATTGCCTTCAGGCCGCCACCCAGGTCTTCCGAGCCACGCAGGCCGAAACGGCTCTGGTCAATGCCCGAACCCATCGCCCAACGCGACTTGCCGCCGTTTGCCAGTTGGCCGTTGGCGTTGAGGCTCGAGACGTTGCTCGTGTAGGTGATGCCTGCGTCCAGCACGCCGTACAGCGTGACGCTGCTTTGCGCGTGAGCGACGGTTGCGAACGATGCTGCAGCTGCTGCAACGATCAGAGTCTTGTTCATTCGTGGAGCTCCCTTCTAAAAAGAGGCAGGTCTCGCGACCTTGTTCATAAACGGTCTGCAACCGCCCGGAAACGCCATCGGTCCTGCTGGCTGCGCCCGGATAGTTGCCCGTTTGGGAACCGTGAGTTTAGGGGTGTACCCTAGGGGCGCGATTCGCAAATAAAGAAATAAGCTTTTCCAGATCTAGAAATAATAGAAATGGGGCCGTCTTATAAGTATTTGTTTTGACGTTTCTTTTTGGCTTCTTGACGGCTGCTTTTTGGTCGCATTCATCGCACCATTCCTACATGTCAGCGTCTTGACGGTTGCATAGAAACAACAAGCGGAATCGCACACCCCCTTCGAAACCGGCAATTTTTACCTGTCCTTGTCCCAAATATCAGGGTTTTGGCTCCTGCGGCAGATGCTTCGGCGGAAAACGTCGGAGGAATGCCCCGCAAAGCGAATGATCCGAGGGTGTCGCGCGCTGCGAGCCCGTTCGACCGGCGCCGCCGCGGCCGTGACATGCGGTAACAGCCTTAACGGCGCGCGTAACCCGGCCGGGCACCGGGCGCGCTAAGGTACGACGGACACGACAGCCCAACAGGACAGGCAAGCCATGAATCGACGCTCGTTGTTGCGCGCCATCGGACTGACCGCCGCATTCGCCGGCACGGGAGCCTGGCTGCGCACCGCCTCGGCGCAGCCCGCGCCGCCCGCGCCACCCGTTTACCGGCCGTCCGGCCCGTACCGCAATCCCGACGGTCCGCCTTATGACGACCGCCCGCGGATGGCGCCGCCGGCGATGCGGCACGAACGGCGCCCGCCACCGCCGCGGCCGGGCGGCTATATCTGGACGGACGGCTACTGGCGGTGGCAGCGCGGACAATATGTATGGATCCCCGGCCGCTGGATCGCGCGTCGCCCCGGCCATCGCTGGATTCCCGGCTCCTGGCGGCGCCAGGGGCAGGCTTGGGTGTACGTCGACGGGTATTGGCGCTGACCATGCCCGCCACGCCGGCCTGTTCGCGTGGTGCGAGGCCGACGTCGACGCGTCCATGCGTCCGTCGTAAATCCTGCATCGCCCGGGCCGATGCAGGACGGCGTCGGCCTACCTTCCGTCCCCACCCGCCATCTGCCTTGTCGCACCTTGTCCTCAAAACGACGACAGACAGCTCCACGCTCCGCCCCTAGTATCTGAGCCACCCGACGACCGGAACACGTCGATTGACTCGGAGACACCATGCAACACGCCGATACCGTCTATCTGAACGGCATCCTGTATACCGGCGACGCGCAGCGCCGCTTCGCGCAAGCGCTCGCCACCCGCGACGGCAAGATTCTGGCGGTCGGCCGCGACGACGAGATCCGCCCGCTGGCCGGCCCGGCCACGCGCGTCGTGGATCTCGCCGGCCGGCTGATGCTGCCGGGCTTCATCGACGGTCACGTGCATCCGCTCGAAGGCCATCAGATCCTCGGCGACTTCGACCTGTCAGGCATCAACGATCCCGACACGATCCTGCAGCGCATCCGCGCCTGCGCGGACGCGACGCCTGACGAGCCGTGGGTTTATCTCGGCGGCGCCAATCTGGCTGCGTTCGGCGCCTACCCGACGCGCGCGCTGCTCGACCGGATCGTGCCCGACCGCCCGCTCCTCGTGGTCGGCGTCGACGTACACAGCGGCTGCCTCAACACGAAGGGGCTCGACGCCGTCGGCATCACGGCGGACACACCCGATCCGTCAGGCGGCGTGCACGAGCGCGATGCGGCCGGCGCGCCCACCGGCGTCGTCCACGAGGCGGCCTTCTACCGGATCTGCTCGCACATTCCGCAACTGAGCCCGGCCGGCTATCCGAAATCGCTCGCGAAGGCGCATGCGATGGCGCACGGCTTCGGCATCACCGGGTGGTTCGATGCGCGCGTCCAGGAGGGCGAGCTCAACGCCTATGCCGCCGCGCAACGCGCGGGCACGCTGAAGGTATACATGAGCGCGGGGCTGTACGCGAACCCGCGCCGCGATCCGCGCGAGCAGGTCGAACGCTTCGCCGCGTGGCGCCGCGAGTACGAATGCGACAACCTGCGCCTGCATACGGTGAAGATCTTTGTCGACGGCGTGCCCGAATCGAAGACGGCCGCGCTGCTCGAACCTTATGCGGGCACCGACGACTGCGGCCTCACGCTGTGGAGCCAGGACGCGCTCAACGAGATCTGCGTGCTCGCCGACTCGGCCGGCTTCGACCTGCACTTCCACACGCTCGCCGATCGCGCGGTGCGCATGACGCTCGACGCGCTCGAACACGTGCAGCGTCGCAACGGCGTACGCGACCGGCGTGCGCAGCTCGCGCACCTGCAGCTCGTCGATCCGGCCGACATGGGCCGCTTCAACCAGTTGGGCGCGATTGCGAGCATGCAGGCGCTGTGGACCGCCGCCCACCCCGAACAGCAGCAGCTCTATTGCGACCTGCTCGGGCCGGAGCGCACCGCGCGCAACTATCCGTTCCGCAGCCTGCGCAATGCCGGCGCGATGCTGGCGGGCGGCTCCGACTGGTCGGTGAGCACGATGAATCCGCTGCCGATCATCCAGACCGGCGTCACGCATGCGCTGATCGAACAGCCCGACTGCCCGCCGTGGAATCCGCACGAACGGCTCGACCTGCTCACGATGCTCGATGCGTACACGGTGAACTCTGCATACGCACTGCGCTTCGACGATTGCACGGGTTCGCTCGAGGCCGGCAAGGATGCGAGTTTCGCGATCCTCGATCGCAACCCGTTCCGGCATCCGGTCGAAGAATTCGCGCAGGCACGTGTGATCGAGACGCGCTTTCGCGGCGACGTGGTCTTTGCGGCGCCGGGCTGGGCGGACTGATCGACCGGAGCTGCTCGGCGAGGCCAGGCAGCGGCCGCGCTATTCGGCGCTCACGACCGTATCGTCGCGATAACGCCGGCGTTCCAGCACGGCGGGCGCGCCTTCATGCATGAACACGCTCGCGGCCAGCCCGAACAGCGTCGCGAACAGCACGTACCACGCAGGCGCGACCGGCGAGCCGCTCGCGCGCGTCAGCCACGTGACGATGAACGGCGCGAAGCCGCCGAACAGCATCACCGCGATGTTGTAGGCGAGCGCGATGCTGGTCGAACGCGTGCGCGTCGCGAACTGCTCCGCGAGCGCGGTGGGCGCCGGGCCGTAGATGACGCCGATGTTCACGCAGATGACGAGCTGCATGACGAGCAGACGCCCGATGCTCGGCGCCGCGGCGAGCCACGAGAACAGCGGATAGGTGACCGTCAGCAGCGCCAGCATGCCGGCGAGCAGGACCGGCCGCCGGCCGATGCGGTCGGATAGCGACGCGGCAACGGGAATCGTCGCGGTCAGCAGCGCCACCGCCAGCATCTGCACGTTGAACACCTGGTCGAGCGGCAGCCCGAACGTCTTGTGCGCGAACGTCGGCAGGTTCACGAGCATCACGTAGAACACGGCCGTGCCCGTCACGGTCTGGCCGATCGACACCAGCACGCCGCGCAGGTTGTCGCGCAGCACGCCGGACACGCTGACTGCCGGCTGCCCGGCCGCCTTGCTCGCGTCGAGAAACGCGTCGGTCTCCTCCATGTGGCGGCGGATCCACAATCCGACAGGCCCGATCAGCAGCCCCATCGCGAACGGCACGCGCCAGCCCCAGCTGTCGAGCGCGCCCGGCGACAGGTTGCGGGTCGCCCACGCCCCCATCGCCGCGCCGGCGAACACCGCGAGACATTGGCCGATCAGCTGCCACGAGCCATACAGGCCGCGCCGGTGCGGGGGTGCGCTTTCGACGAGGAACGCGGTGGAGCTCGCGTATTCGCCACCGGTCGCGAACCCTTGCAGCATCCGCGCGGCGACGATCAGGACCGGCGCGGCCGGGCCGATCGCCGCGTAGGTTGGCGCGAACGCGATCAGCGCGATCGACAGCGTCATCAGGAAAATGATCAGCTGCATCGCCGCCTTGCGACCCTTGCGGTCCGCATAGAGCCCGAGCAGCACGCCGCCGACCGGACGCATGAAGAACCCGACGCCGAACGTCGCGAGCGACATCAGCAGCGACGCGTACTGGCTTTCGGCGGGAAAGAACAGGCGGGCGATGATCCCGGAAAAGAACCCGTAGACGATGAAGTCGTACCACTCGAGCGTATTGCCGACGACGGCGGCGGCCACCTGCCGATGCCGCGTGCTACGACGTGAATCAGCGCGCATGTCTGTCCCCCTTTCCTGCTGTTTCATGGCAGCGGCATGGGCCGCCCGTTCCCGACACCGCACCGGGAAGGTCGCGCGGGGGGCATGCCCGCCTGCCGACGCACGCCCGGCGTGGATCGATCATAGGCACGCCGAAAACACGCATCAATTAGTCCGGAAGGCAAAGCATTAGCCGCAGACTAAATGTCCGGCGGGTGTCCGAGACGGGTCCGAGCCGAGGCGCGCAGCACATGGTCACGCGATGCCCGCATTGTGCAGTGCCGGGGTTCCGGGGCAGAATTTCCGGTCGACATCCTTCCGGCGGTCCGACCATGCGCAATCGCATTAACGAAGAGATCACCTTCCGCAAGCTCGAAGTACTCCTCGCCTTCATGGAAACCGGCAGTCTCGCGAAGGCGGCCGACGTGTTGAACGTCAGCACGGTCAGCGTGCACCGCGCACTGCACTCGCTGGAAGAAGGCATGCATTGCGCGCTGTTTCGCCACGAAGGCCGCAACCTGATTCCGACCGAAGCCGCTCAGGTGCTCGCCGAAGTCGCGGGCGAAGTGATCAAGACGATGACCGACGGGATCCGCGTGACGCGCGAGGCCGCCGGCTACGGCGCCGGGCAGCTGAAGATCGGCTCGCTCTATTCGCTGACGATCCGCACCGTGCCCGAGGTCGTGATCGCGCTGAAGGAACGGCGGCCCGAACTGCAGGCGGAACTCGTGCTCGGATCGAACGCGGACCTGCTGGACAAGCTCCGGCACGGCGCGATCGATGCGGCGCTGATGGCCATGCCCGAGCATGACGCCGAGATCGAATCGATCGCACTGTTCGATGATGAAATGTTTTTCGCCGCGCCGATCGATTCGCCTTACGCGCAGCGCGACACGATCGATCTGGGCACGTGCCGCGACGCGCCGTTCGTGTCGCTCGGCGAAGGCTTCGCGACCCACCAGGGTTTCGTCGAGGCGTTCCGCATCGCCGATTTCACGCCGAACGTCGTGATGCGGGTCGGCGACATCTTCTCGTTGATCAACCTGGTCGGCGGCGGGGTCGGCTATACGCTGCTGCCGGGCCGCGTGCGCGATCTGTTCGCGCACAAGATCGCACTCGTGCCGCTTGCCGGACAGCACACGATGCGCCAGACCATCGGCCTCAGCTTCCTGCAGCGCCGCGAGCGCGACCCGAACCTGCTCGCGCTCGCGACCGTCTGCCGGATGACGGTCAAGGCCCGCGAGACAACCTGAGCGCAGCGCGCGCGACACAACGTCAGCGCGTCAGCGGCGGCTTCACTTCTTCGCGTCGGCGGCCGCGTCGCGCGCGGCGCCCGTCGCACGATCGAGCGCAGCGGCCATCGCCACCTGCTCCTTGCTGCCGAACTGGCTGAGAAAGAGTTCCGCGACAGTCGACTGGTACACCTTCCACATCTTCTTGCGCAGTGCGCGCCCCTTGTCGGTGATGCTCGCATACGCGGCGCGGCCATCGTCCGCCGAGCGGGCGCGCGTGACGAGCCCCTCCTGCTCGAGCCTATCGACGAGTCGCGTGAGGTTGTAGCGCTCGATCGCCAGCACGTCGGCCAGCTCGTGCATGCGGCGCGTGCCGTCGGGCCCGCTTTCTAGCCCCCACAACGCGTCGTACCACGCATACGCGGGCAGGCCGGCATCCGCGAGGCGGTGCTCGATCTCGCGAATCATCGTCCGGTGCGCGCGGACGAACGAGAACCACAGATCGGGTTCGGGTGCGCTCATGTCAGGTCGTCCCTCTCATTGAATTGCAGTTGCAATTACATTTTACCTCGATGCAATTCATCTCGAAGGACGCACGGGGCCAGTCGTCGACCGGCGCCCGCTCATTACCCCCCGCTACCGCACCGACTGCGCGAGCGGGCCTTGCGCGCGCGGCCCGTCGCCGGACGGCCAGCCGCCGGCAAGCGCCTTGTACAGCGCGACCGTCGCCGCCGCGCTGCGCATCCGCCCGTCGGCCGCCGCGTCCTGCGCCTGCAGCAGCGTCCGTTGCACATCGAGCACTTCGTAGTAGTCGATCGCGCCGGCCGAGAACCGCGTCTGCGCGAGCTGCGCGGCGCGCGCGCTGTCGTCCGCGGCACGCACGAGGTGCGTGGTCTCGTCACGCGTGCGGGCCACGTGCAGCAACGCGTTCTCCGTTTCCTCCAGCGCGCCGAGCACGGTCTGCCGATACTGCGCGAGCTGGCCGGCCGCTTCCGCATCGCTCGCGGCGATCCGCGCACGCACGCGGCCGACATCGAGGAACGACCAGTCGACGCCGAGCGCGATCAGGTTCGTGTCGCTGCCCGCGCGGAAGAACCCGTAGCTGCTCGTCGCACTGCCGAGCAGCCCCGACAGCGTGAAGCGCGGAAACAGGTCGGCCGTCGCGACGCCGACACGCGCGGTCGCCGCATGCAGCCGCGCTTCGGCGGCCGCCACGTCCGGCCGCCGGCGCAGCAGGTCGCCC
>NZ_JAAGPL010000166.1:0-19360 GCF_017104785.1 Burkholderia sp. Ac-20353
CCCGCCGTGCACGCCGAACACCTGCACGCCCGGCGCGCCGCCGCCCGGCCGGCCGCGATGCTCGTCGCCGCTCGCGGCCACGCCGAGCCGGTAACCGCGCGCGATCACGTCCTGGTACAGCCAGCCGAAATGCCCCCACGACGATGCGATCTCGACGAGTCGTTCGAGCTCCGGGTGATGCCAGTCCGGAATGTAGCGGCGGCCGCCCACGTGCGGCATCACGAGATGCTGCGTGGCGTCGTCCGCATACGCGTCCCACAGCTCCTCGACGGGCCAGCGGCCGAGCTCGACCGCGTTGCCCTTCATGTCCTCGTTCCAAACGAGCGTGCGGTTGTGCTCGCCGCGCGCGTTGTATGGAAAACCCGGCCGCGTATCGCCGAGGAACACGACGTTGTGGTCGCCGCCCGCGGTCGAGCTGCCGCACCATTCCTGTACCGGATAGACGACGAAGCGGCCGGGCTCGTTGAAGCGTTCGACCGCGTCGACGCCGAGCTGCCAGTTCTCGTCGGTGATCTGGAAATCGTTCGCCGTGTAGCCGAGCACGTCGATGCCGCCGATATCGCGCGCATAGCGTGCGTTGTACTCGGGGCTGTTGGTGCCGACCGTGTCGTGTGCATGGACGTGCAGATCCGCATATAGCGCGCGCGGCGCGGGCAGCGCTGCGTCGACCGTGAGCCACGCGTGCGCGGCGCGCACGTCCGGGCGCGCTGGCACGTCGGCCACGATGCGCAGTGTGCCTGCGTCGACCGGCAGGTCGTCGACCGCGCAAGTCGCGAACCCCGCATCCGGCAGCGCGTGGTCGCGATCGTAGACGGCTGCGCCGCGTGCGTCGTACGCGACCACGCGCGCGGTGCCGCCGACATCGCGGCACGCATTGCCCCAGCGGTCCTGCAGCGACAGCCGGAACGGCGCGCGCGTGCCGGGCCGCACGAAGCGCGGGCCGTTCAGCAGCACGTCGGACGGCGCGCCGGCGCGGATGTCGATCGACACGTCGCCGGGCACCGCGACGAAGCGCGACGTGCCGAGCGGATCGACGTAGAGCCGGAACCGGAAGTTGTCCTCGGCGAACGTCTGCACGCGCGTGCCGGGGCCTCGGCGGCGGTCGCCGAGACGGATCACGATGCGATCGCCGGCATTCACGTAGCCGTCGACGATGTCGACGATCACCGCCTTCTGGAACGGCCGCTCGTGCCCCTTCTGGTCGAAGCGCACGTTCAGCGCCTGCACCGTGGCCGGGCTCTGCCCGTGCACGAGCGGCGCCGCCTGGTATTCGGCGCTGATGTAGTTGGCGGCGCTCGGGTCGCTCGTCTGGAACAGCGCCCAGTCCGAGTAGAACTTGAAGGTCGCCTTCAGCCAGCCGCCGTCGGCGATGCCGGACGAGCCGACTTCGTAGTCGAGCACGATCTCGCTCCAGTCGCCCGCTTCGACGCGCGCGACGTTGCAGCGCACGCGCCCCGCGAACGGCAGGCGCTTGTGGCGTTCGTACAGGCCCGCCGGCGCGATGTGCGGGCCGAGCCGGTCGCGCAGCGCGGCGGCGCGTGCTTCGATGGTGTCGGGGGTGTCGGGGGTGTCGGGGGCGTCGTTGGCTTCGTTCATGCGTTGTCCGTGAAATGTCGAGAGGAAGCGGCGCGCTTCAATGCGCGAACGGCCAGGGGGCGGCCGGATCCCAGACCGGGACGCCGAGCCACGCGTACCACGGTGCGATCACGCACAGGCCGTAGACGATCGCGATCAGCACCGACACCGCGCCGACCTTCGCATAGTCGGCTGTGGAGAACGCACCGCTGCTGTACGCGATCACGCCGGCGGTGATCTGCGTGGGCAGCAGATACGCGAAGCTGTCGGTGTCGCTGACGAGCATCGTGAACGCGACCGGATGCAGCCCGAGACGCGGCGCCAGCGCGAGTGCGATCGGCGCGATCATCGTGACGGCCGCGACGTTGGACAACATGCCGATGCGGATCACGTGGGTGCCGAGCATCACGATCGCGATCGTGAGCCACCAGCCGTGCCCCTGCGCGGCCGCATAGATGTGATCGGCCGCCCAGTTCGCGAGCCCCGACGCGCTGATCGCGGCCGACAACGACAGCGCGCCGGCCAGCAGGAACAGCGTGCCCCAGATCGTGCGCTGCTCGATTTCGGCCCAGCCGAAGCGCAGCACGCCCGGCGCGAACAGCAGCGCGAGCGCGAGCAGCGCGACGATTTCCGACGGCAGGTGATGCAGCGGCTCGGTCGCCCACAACGCAGCGACGGCCGCGAACAGTGCGAGCACGGTCCAGTCGTTGCGCACCGCGGGCGGCTGCGCGCGGCGAATCGCCGTGATCGCGCCGGAGCCGCCGGGAATCGCGACCGCGCGCGAGCGGAAGTAGAACTGCACCCAGCACTGTGTGATCGCGAACATCCCGAGGTACGGCCACTGCAGCTTGAGCCACGTGAGATACGAAATCCGGATGCCGAGCTGCTTCTCGAGCAAGCCGGCGACGACCAGGTTCGGCAGGTGCGCTGTCAGGATGCACATCCCGCTGATCATCGCGCCGTACACGAGCGTCTGGATCACGATCGCCTTTCTGGCGGCACGCTCGCGCGGCGAATCGCCGAACAGCCGGACGATGCCGTTCGTGACCGGCAGCAGCGTGGCCGCGCGCGCGTTCGCGGCCGGCGACAGCCCGCTGCACGCGCTCAATCCCGAATGGGACCAGGCCTTTCTCGACGTGCTCGCAAGCGGCGACCTGAAGGCCGTCGACGGGATGACCAACGATGCGATCACGCGCGACGGCGGCAAGTCCGCGCACGAGATCCGCGCGTGGGTCGCCGCGTTCGCGGCGCTGGCGGCCGCGGGCCCGTATCACGCGGTGCGGGATTTCTACCGCCCGATTCCAGAATGGATCGCGGGCTTTGCCGCCATGCACGGCTGGTCTGCGGGCGAGCCCGCGCCGCGATCGACAGACAAGGAGTGAACACATGCTGACCCCGCAACACATCGCCGCACTGGCCGCTCGCTTGCGCGGCGCCGAACGCGAACGCGCGCCGATCGAACCGCTGCGCGCGGAGATCGGCGAGCAGAACGCCGAAGACGCGTACGCGATCCAGCAGGCCAACGCGGCGCTGCGGCGCGAACGCGTGGTCGGCCGCAAGATCGGCCTGACCTCGCTCGCGGTGCAGCAGCAGCTCGGCGTCGACCAGCCCGACTTCGGCACGCTGTTCACGTCGATGGCCTACGGCGATGCCGAACCGATGAGCCTGTCGCGGCTGATCCAGCCGAAGGTCGAAGCGGAAATCGCGCTCGTGCTCGAGCACGACCTCGTGCACGAGAAGCACACGTTCGCCGACCTGCAGCGCGCGACCGCGTATGCGCTCGCGGCGATCGAAGTCGTCGACAGCCGCATCGCGGGCTGGAACATCCGCTTCGTCGACACCGTCGCGGACAACGCGTCGAGCGCGCTGTTCGTGCTCGGCAGCCGGCCCGTGCCGCTGAAGGACGTCGATCTTGCCGGCTGCGAGATGACGCTCGCGTCGAACGGCGAAGTGCTGTCGCGCGGCAGCGGCGCCGCATGCCTCGGCAATCCGCTGAACGCGGCCGCGTGGCTCGCCGACCGGATGGTGCGGCTCGGCACGCCGCTGCGCGCGGGCGACGTGATCCTGACGGGCGCGCTCGGCCCGATGGTCGCGGTCACGCAGCCCGGCACGTTCACCGCGCAGATCGCCGGCCTCGGCAGCGTGCGCGCCACCTTCAACGAATGAGGATTTCCATGAGCGTTCAGAAACTCAAGGCCGCGATCATCGGTTCGGGCAACATCGGCACCGACCTGATGATCAAGATCATGCGGCGTGCGTTGCATCTCGAAGTGGCCGCGATGGTCGGCATCGATCCGGCGTCGGACGGCCTCGCGCGCGCGGCGCGCCTTGGCGTCGCGACGACGCACGAAGGCGTCGAAGGCCTCGCGCGGCTGCCCGGGTTCGACGATATCGACTTCGTGTTCGACGCGACGTCGGCCGGCGCGCACGTGAAGAACGATGCGTTCCTGCGCACGCTGAAGCCCGGCATCCGCTGCATCGACTTGACGCCCGCGGCGATCGGTCCGTACTGCGTGCCGGTCGTCAACCTCGACGCGCATCTCGACGCACCTAACGTGAACATGGTCACCTGCGGCGGCCAGGCGACGATTCCGATGGTCGCGGCCGTGTCGCGCGTCGCGAAGGCTCATTACGCGGAGATCGTCGCGTCGATCAGCAGCAAGTCGGCCGGGCCCGGCACGCGCGCGAACATCGACGAATTCACCGAGACGACGTCGAAGGCGATCGAGGTGGTCGGCGGCGCTGCGCACGGCAAGGCGATCATCATCCTGAACCCGGCCGAGCCGCCGGTGTTGATGCGCGACACCGTGTACGTGCTGTCCGAGCCGGCCGATCACGAGAAGATCGCCGCGTCGGTCGAACAGATGGCGCGCGCGGTGCAGGCGTACGTGCCCGGCTACCGGTTGAAGCAGGCCGTGCAGTTCGACGAGATTCCCGTGTCCGCGCCGCTGAACATCCCGGGCCTCGGCCGCGTGAGCGGGCTGAAGACGTCGATCTTCATCGAGGTCGAAGGCGCCGCGCACTATCTGCCCGCGTATGCCGGCAACCTCGACATCATGACGTCCGCCGCGCTCGCGACCGCCGAGCGCATCGCGCAATCGATGCAACGCGTGAACGCGTAAGGAAGCTTCCCGATGAGCAAGAAACTCTATATCTCCGACGTGACGCTGCGCGACGGCAGCCACGCGATTCGCCATCAATACTCGATCACGAACGTGCAGGACATCGCGCGGGCACTGGACAACGCCAGGGTCGATTCGATCGAGGTCGCGCACGGCGACGGCCTGCAGGGCTCGAGCTTCAATTACGGCTTCGGCGCGCACAGCGATCTCGAATGGATCGAGGCGGTGGCCGACGTCGTCGAGCACGCGAAGATCGCGACGCTGCTGCTGCCGGGCATCGGCACGATCCACGACCTGAAGGCCGCGTACGACGCAGGCGCGCGCGTCGTGCGCGTCGCGACGCACTGCACCGAAGCGGACATCTCGAAGCAGCACATCGAATATGCACGCGCGCTCGGCATGGACACGGTCGGCTTCCTGATGATGAGCCATATGACGACGCCGGAGAACCTCGCCGTCGAGGCAAAGAAGATGGAAAGCTACGGCGCGACCTGCATCTATGTCGTCGATTCGGGCGGCGCGCTCAACATGAACGACGTGCGCGATCGTTTCCGTGCGATCAAGGCCGTGCTGAAGCCCGATACGCAGACGGGCATCCACGCGCATCACAACCTGAGCCTCGGCGTCGCGAACTCGATCGTCGCGGTCGAGGAGGGCTGCGACCGGATCGACGCGAGCCTCGCCGGCATGGGCGCCGGCGCCGGCAACGCGCCGCTCGAAGTGTTCATCGCGGCGGCCGGGCGTCTCGGCTGGAACCACGGCACGGACCTCTACACGCTGATGGACGCGGCCGACGACATCGTGCGCCCGCTGCAGGACCGTCCGGTGCGCGTGGACCGCGAGACGCTCGCGCTCGGCTACGCGGGCGTGTATTCGAGCTTCCTGCGCCATTCGGAAGCGGCCGCGAACAAGTACGGGCTGAAGACAGTGGACATCCTCGTCGAGCTCGGCCGCCGCCGGATGGTCGGCGGACAGGAGGACATGATCGTCGACGTCGCGCTCGACCTCAAGCGCGCGCACGGCTGACGCCGCGCAGGGCTACCGCGGCGCGGCCCTTCGCAGCGCAAGTTCGAACGCCGCATCTTCATCGACATCGCCGCAAAGAGCGATGCAACCTCATATTGGAGACTTTTCGTGAACACATCGGTACATGACCGCGCTGGCGGCACACGCACGATCGGCTTATGTCTGCTGGTCGCGTTGCTCGAAGGACTCGACCTGCAATCGGCGGGCATCGCCGCGCCACGGATGGCGCATGAATTCGCGCTCGGCGCCGCACAGATGGGCTGGGCGTTCGGCGTCGGCGCGCTCGGCCTGCTGCCGGGCGCGGCATTCGGCGGGCGGCTCGCCGACCGGCTCGGCCGCAAGCGCGTGCTGCTGCTGTCGGTCGCGCTGTTCGGCGTGTTCTCGCTCGCGACCACGCGCGTGTGGAACTTCGACAGCCTGCTCGCCGCGCGCTTCCTGACCGGCCTCGGGCTCGGCGCGGCGATGCCGAACCTGATCGCGCTGTGCTCGGAAGCGGCGGCGCCGCAGCAACGCAGCACGGCGGTCGGCGCGATGTACTGCGGGATGCCGTTCGGTGCGGCGCTTGGTGCCGCGATCGGCGTATTCAGCACCGACCCGGCCGGCTGGCGGCATGTGTTCTACGTCGGCGGGATCGGGCCGCTGCTGGTGCTGCCGCTGCTCGCGCTGTGGCTGAACGAGTCGGCGCAGTTCGTCGCGGCGCGCACGGATGCGGCGCAAATGGTCGATGTGGGCGAAGCGGGCGTCGGGCATGCGCTGTGGGGCGAAGGCCGCGCCGCGACGACGGCCGCGCTGTGGGTCAGCTATCTCGGCACGCTCGTCGTGCTGTATTTCCTGCTCAACTGGCTGCCGTCGATGGTGATGACGCGCGGCCTCACGCACGCGCAGTCGAGCTTCGTGCAGATGATGTTCAACGTCGGCGGCGGGCTCGGCGCGATCGGCATCGCGAGCCTGATGGACCGTATCGGGCGGCGCCGCACGGTGGTCGGCATGTATGTCGGCATCGCGTGCGCGCTCGCGTTGCTGACCGGCGCGCGGGATGCCGCGTGGCTCGCCGGCGGCGCGCTGCTGTGCGGGCTGTTCCTGGTCGGCGGGCAGTCGGTGCTGTATGCGCTTGCAAGTGCGATCTATCCGACGCGGATGCGCGGCACGGGGGTTGGCGCGGCCGTCGCGGTCGGGCGGTTCGGCTCGATCCTCGGGCCGTTCGTCGCGGGACAACTCCTCGCGCTCGGCGAGAGCACGACGATGCTGATGGCGTCGAGCATTCCGCTCGTCGTCGTCGCGGCGCTGTCCGCGTTGACGGTCGTCGCGCGCGATCGGGCGGGTGAACTGGCACTGGCGGCGCAGTAGCGATTTTATTTCGGGAAACGAAGCGGCTACAGCGCGCCGCTTCGCGATTTCAGTGGCGGATGCGCAGGTGCGCATCCGCATGATCGATGCATGAACGAACGAGGGACGACATGACGCAGCACGCACACACATTGACGGAAGAAGGCACGAGCCGGTTCGTGCAGGTGAAGGTCGGCGAGCACGATCTGAAGCTGCACTACAACGACGCGGGGCAGGGCCGCGACACGGTCGTGATGCTGCACGGCTCCGGGCCCGGCGCGAGCGGCTGGGCGAACTTCCACCGCAACGTCGGCGCGTTCGTCGACGCCGGCTATCGCGTCTTGCTGCTCGACTGCCCGGGCTGGAGCAAGAGCGACACGATCGTCAACACGGGGTCGCGCTCCGAGCTGAACGCGCGCGCGCTGAAGGCGCTGCTCGATGCGCTCGACCTCGAACGCGTGCACATCGTCGGCAACTCGATGGGCGGCCACAGCGCGGTCGCGTTCGCACTGCTGTATCCGCAGCAGGTCGGCAAGCTCGTGCTGATGGGCGGCGGCACCGGCGGCCCGAGCCAGTTCGTGCCGATGCCGACCGAAGGCATCAAGCTGCTGCAGAAGGTGTACCGCGAGCCGACGCTCGACAACCTGAAGCAGATGCTGAACATCTTCGTGTACGACACGAGCAGCCTGACCGACGAACTGATGCAGGCGCGCCTCGCGAACATCCTCGCGCGCCGCGACCATCTCGAGAACTTCGTGAAGAGTCTCGCTGCGAATCCGAAGCAGTTCACCGACTACGGCCCGCGCCTCGGCGAAATTGCCGCGCCGGCGCTCGTGATCTGGGGCCGCGATGATCGCTTCGTGCCGCTCGATGTCGGCCTGCGCCTCGTGTGGGGGATGCAGAACGCCGAGTTCCATGTGTTCAGCCGCTGCGGGCACTGGGCGCAGTGGGAGCACGCGGAGAAGTTCAACCGGATGGTGCTCGAGTTCCTCGGCGCTTGAACGGCGCGCGGCGCATCAGGTCGATCAGCGCGTCGAGCTCCGGCGAATGCGCTTCCGCGCGCGTGACCATCAGCAGGTCGATGTCGGGCGCGGGCGGTGCGAGCGGGCGGCAGCACATCGAATCGCCCGCGAGCGCATCGACATAGGCCGGCAGCAGCGCGATGCCGAGCCCCATGCCGACCAGGTTCAGGTTCAGCAGGATGTTCGTCGCGACCTGCACGACGTCGGGCTGGATCCGATGATCGGCGAAGTATCGCCCGACGATGTCGTACAGCTGGCCCGCATACGCGGGGTTGGTCTGGATGAACGGCTGGCCGTCGAGCATCGCCGGCTCGACCTGCGCATGCGCGGCGAGCGGGTGGCCGGCCGGCATCAGCACGACGAGCGGCTCGGTCAGCACGACTTCCGCGTGCAGGCCCGGTGCATGCACGGGCCGGCGCATGAACGCGATGTCGATGTCGCCGCGCAGCAGCGCGTCTTCCTGCTCCATCGTCGGCAGGCTGCGCAACTCCACATGCACGCCCGGGAACTGCATCCGCAGCTTCGGCAGGATCGCCGGAAAGATCTCGAGTTCGGCCGCGGGCACGAACCCGATCTTCACCGTCAGCGCCTGCTGGCGGCCCGCCTGCCGTGCGCGCGCGACCGCGCGATCGGCCTGCGCGAGCACGAGCCGCGCTTCCGCGAGAAACACGCGGCCCGCTTCCGTCAGTTCCACCTTGCGCTTCGACCGTTCGAGCAACTGTGTGCCGATCTCGTCCTCGAGATCGCGGATCTGCTGGCTCAGTGAAGGCTGCGCGGTGTGCAGCCGTTGCGCGGCGCGCGTGAAGTTCAGCTCGTCGGCGACGGCCACGAAATAGCGCAGGTGTCGGAGTTCCATTCAGATGTGATCGTCAAAACGTCTAACGGCAAACAAACAAACTATTTCACAACGAACGCGCGGCCGACGATCATCGTGTCGAGCCTGTCCGTATGGAACGGATGGTGCCACGGAGGAGACGCAAATGACAGAGAAGCTTGATATCGACGCGCTCGTCGATGCGCGCAATGGCCGCGTGACGTCGTCGATCTACACCGACCCGGCGATCTACGCGCTGGAGCTCGAACGCATCTTCGGCCGCTGCTGGCTGTTCCTCGCGCACGTCAGCCAGATTCCGAACGCCGGCGATTTCTTCAACACGTATATGGGCGAGGACCCGGTCGTCGTCGTGCGGCAGAAGGACGGCTCCGTGAAGGCGTTCCTCAACCAGTGCCGGCATCGCTCGATGCGCGTGAGCTTTGCCGATTCCGGCAACACGCGCTCGTTCACGTGCCCGTATCACGGCTGGTCGTACGGCACCGACGGTGCGCTGATCGACGTGCCGCTCGAGCAGCGGGCGTTTCCGCAGGGCCTCTGCAAACAGCATCTGGGGCTGCAGGAAGTGACGCGCATCGCGATCTACAAGGGGCTGGTGTTCGGCAACTGGGATGCAGACGCGCCCGATCTCGACACGTATATGGGCGACATCGCGTGGTATCTCGACGGCGTGCTCGATCGCCGTGCGGGCGGCACCGAGATTGTCGGCGGCGTGCACAAGTGGGTGATCGACTGCAACTGGAAATTCCCGGCCGAACAGTTTGCGAGCGACCAGTATCACGCGCTGTTTTCGCATGCGTCGGCGGTCGAGGTGCTCGGTGCGAAGGCGGGCAGCGGCGACGGCAAGGCGCTCGGCGCCGGGCAGACCGCGCGCCCCGTGTGGGAGACCGCGAAGGATGCGTTGCAGTACGGGCAGGCCGGGCACGGCAGCGGCTTCTTCTTCACCGAGCAGCCGGACGCGAACGTGTGGGTCGACGGCGAGGTGTCGCAGTACTTCCGCGATACGTACGACGAAGCGAGAGCGCGCGTCGGTGAAGTGCGCGCGCGTCGTCTCGCGGGCCACAACAACCTGTTCCCGACGATGTCCTGGCTGAACGGCACCGCGACGCTGCGCGTGTGGCATCCGCGCGGCCCGAACCAGGTCGAGGTGTGGGCGTTCTGCATCGCCGACAAGGAGGCGTCCGACGACGTGAAGGCCGCATTCGAGCGCAGCGCGACGCGGGCGTTCGGCCCGGCCGGCTTTCTCGAGCAGGACGATTCGGAGAACTGGGTCGAGGTGCAGAAGGTGCTGCGCGGCAGCCGCGCGCGCAAGACGCAGCTCTGCATGGAAATGGGGCTCGGCGGCGAGCGCGTGCGCGGCGACGGGATTCCCGGCATCACGAACTACATCTTCTCGGAGACGGCCGCGCGCGGCATGTATCGCCGCTGGGCCGACCTGCTGCTGTCGGAGACCTGGGACGAGGTCGAGCAGCGCACCCGCGAATACGAACAGGAGTTGCTGAAATGAGCGATATCGCGACGATCGAATGCGCGCCCGTGACGCTCGCGCTGCATCACGACATCACGCAGTTCCTGTATCGCGAGGCCGAATGCCTCGACGCATGGCGTTTTCGCGACTGGCTCGCACTGCTGAGCGACGACGTGGCGTACACGATGCGCACGACCGTCAATGCGCAGACGCGCGACCGCCGCAAGGGCGTGCAGCCGCCGACGACCTGGATCTTCAACGACACGAAGGCGCAGCTCGAACGCCGGATCGCGCGGCTCGAGACGGGCATGGCGTGGGCCGAGGAGCCGCCGTCGCGCACGCGCCACCTGATCGCGAACGTGCGGGTCGAGCCTGCCGGCGAATCGAGCGAATCGGGCGAATACGACGTGCAGGTGAACTACCTGCTGTATCGCTCGCAGAAGGAGCGCGACGAGACGTTCTATGTCGGCGCGCGGCGCGACCGCCTGCGGCGCACCGACGACGTCGCCGGCTGGCAACTGTGCCGCCGCGAGATCGTGCTCGACCAGGCGGTGCTGTCTTCCCATAACCTCAGTGTGCTTTTCTGATCATGGCTCGAATTCTCGTAGGCCCCGTCGACGCGCTCGCCGACGGTGACGCAACCAGGGTGGCCGGCGCGCATGGCGCGATCGCGGTGTTTCACGTGCAGGGCGCGTTCTATGCGCTGTCGGACCAGTGCAGTCACGGCAACGCGTCGATGTCGGACGGCTACGTCGAGGACGACGCGACCGTCGAATGTCCGCTGCACGCCGCGCGCTTTTGCCTGAAGACCGGCGCGGCGCTGTGCCAGCCCGCGACGGATGCGTTGCGCACGTTCCCGGTCGTCGTCGACGCGGGCACGCTTTACGTCGAAGAACCGGAGGTGGCATGAGCTGGCTCGATGGTGAAGTCGCATTGATTACCGGCGGCGGGTCGGGCCTCGGGCTCGCGCTCGTCGAACGCTTTCTCGCGGAAGGCGCGCGCGTCGGCGTGCTCGAACGGTCGGCGGAGAAGGCCGACGCGCTGCGCGCGCGGTTCGGCCCGGATATCGAGGTCGTGCACGGCGACGTGCGCGCCTATGACGACAACCGGCGTGCAGTCGAATCGACCGTCGCGCGCTTCGGCAAGCTCGATACATTCGTCGGCAATGCGGCGCTGTGGGATCACGGCGCGAGCCTGCTCGGCCTGTCGCCCGAGCAGCTCGACGCGGGCTTCGACGAGCTGTTCGCGGTCAACGTGAAGGGCTACCTGCTCGGCGCGAAAGCGGCGGCGAACGCGCTTGTCGCGTCGAAGGGCAGCATGATCTTCACGCTGTCGAATGCGGCGTTCTATCCGGGCGGCGGCGGACCGCTGTACACGGCGAGCAAGCATGCGGCGACCGGCCTGATCCGCGAGCTCGCGTACGAACTCGCGCCGCACGTGCGCGTGAACGGCGTCGCGCCGTGCGGGATGGCGAGCGACCTGCGCGGCCCGGAGGCGCTCGGGCAGTCGCAGCAGCGCATCATGGATACGCGCACGCCGGAGGCGATCGCGAGCATCCTGCCGCTGCAGTTCTTTCCGGCACCGGACGATTTCACGGGGCCGTTCGTGCTGCTCGCGTCGCGCGCGAACAACCGGACGCTGTCGGGGGTGATGATCCAGGCCGACGCGGGGCTCGGCATACGCGGGATTCGTCATGTCGCCGGAGGTCTGCATGTGTGACGCGTGCATGAGCGGCGATGCGCGGGCCGGAGCGATGCGATGACGACGGCCGATTGCGTGATCGTGGGCGCCGGGCAGGCCGGCGCGACTGCGGCGGCCGAGTTGCGGCGCCGCGGCTTCGAAGGGCGCATCGTGCTGATCGGCGACGAACCGCATCTGCCATACGAGCGGCCGCCGCTGTCGAAGGACGTGCTGCTGAAGCCGGACGACGCGCGCGTGGCGCTGTTCCCCGCATCGTTCTACGACGAGCAGCGGATCGAGCTGCGGCTCGGCACGCGCGTCGCCACAATCGATCCGGCGCAGCGCCGGCTGGCCCTTGGCGATGGTACGTCGCTCGGCTTCGACAAGCTGCTGCTCGCGACTGGCGCGCGGGTGCGCCGGTTACCGATGCTCGATCGCCTTGGCGATTGCGTGCACACGCTGCGCACGCTCGACGATGCACAGGCGCTCGGCCACGTGCTGCGGAGAGGCGCGCGCGTGCTGATCGTCGGCGGCGGCGTGATCGGCATGGAGCTCGCGTCGAGCGCGGTCGAACTCGGCGCGCGCGTGACGGTGATCGAGCAGGGCGCCGACGTGATGGAACGCTGCGCGCCGCCGCTGGTGCGCGCGCATCTGCGTGCGCTGCATCGTGCGCGCGGCGTCGACGTGCTGACGGGGCGGCGGCTCGTCGATGCGTCGCGGGACGGCGACACGTTCGCGCTGACGCTGGCTGACGGTAAGGTGTTGCGCGGCGATGCGATCGTCTACGGAATCGGCGTCGAACCCGACACCGCGCTCGCACGGGATGCGGGCTTGCGAACGGACGGCGCGATCCTCGTCGACCGCGCGTGCCGGACCTCGCATCCGGACATCTACGCTGCCGGCGACAACGCGGCCGAATACGATGCGCAGACCAGCGCACACGTGCGCCGCGAAAGCTGGGACAACGCGAACCGGCAGGCCGCACGGGCCGCGGCCGCGATGCTCGGCGAGCCCGACGACGCACGGCACGTGCCGTGGTTCTGGAGCGATCAGTGCGGCGTGAACGTGCAGTTCGCGGGGGACATGGCGGCGGACGAGTGGATCGTGCGCGGCGATCTGGCTGCGTCGGCGTGTGCGCTGTTCGGGTTGCGCAACGGCGTGCTGACGGCGGGCGTCACGCTCAATCGCGGGCAGGACATGCGCAGCATCCGCACGTTGATCGAGCGCCGCGCGGCGCTCGCGCCGGACCTGCTGAGCGATCCCGGGCAGAACTTGCGCGCGCTCGCGAAAGGCGCATAGCAGATGTAGCGGGCGGGCAGCCCGCGCCGCTCACCGCGTCGCGATCGCGACGGCCGCGCCGGCCATCGCGGCAGCGCTCGTGCGATTCGCGATCTTCATCGCGCGCCGTGTCAGGATGAACTTGCGGACGCGCATTGCGACGAAGGACCACGCGCAATCCGACACGATCAGCACCGCGAGCATCGTTGCAACGAGTTCGGCCCAGCCGAGCGCATCGACGTGCGACAGATCGATGATGGTCGGCAGCAGCGCGAGGTAGAAGAGAACGATCTTCGGATTGCCAAGGGTCACCAGCAGGCCCGCGGCAAACATGCGCCACGGCGACTGACCACGCGGAATGTCGTCCGCTGCGGGGTCGGTCGGCGCGGTCCACATCTTCCACGCGAGGAACAGCAGATAGCCGACGCCGACGAGCTTCAGCACGTAGAACCCGGTCGCGAACGTGTGCGCGACCACCGCCAGGCCGCCCACCGCGCAGGTCAGCCAGACGGCTTCGCCGATCCACATCGCGACGAGGAACGGCAGCACGTCGCGGAAGCCGTTCGTGAGTACGCGCGCGACGAGCGCGGCCACGCTCGGGCCCGGTGTGCCGGCCAGTACGAACAGCGCGATCGCGAATGCAACGAGACTGGAGGCGCTCATGGATAGGTGGCTCCGTAAGATGCTCAATGGATGATCAGGCGGCCGGCGGGAAATGTGCGGGCCCAACTGCAGGGAAAACGTCCCGCGACAGACTGTGTTCCGCGCCGCCCGAACCGGGCGCGCGGAACTCTGCGTTCTGATTTGCGCGCGGGTTGTCGGGTGTTATGCGTGACGCGCGGGGCGCCGCGGCGTTGAACGTTCGCATCGTCGGACGCGTGCGCCGGTGCGCCGGCCGGTCGTGCCGGCGGAGACGGGAAGGGCGGTGGCGAGCGCGGACGATGTCATGGGAACCTCGAGGGCGAAGCGTTCTCGAAACATATGAAGTTTCGATTATAGTGACGAGCGTTCCCGCTTGCCTACCCCCTGACGCGATGACCGTTCCTGTCACGATCCGCCTTGCTACTCCGAACGACGCCGCCGCGATGGCTGCAGTGGAACTCGCCGCCGCCCAGCGGTTTCGCGCGATCGGCATGCCGGAGATCGCGGACGCCGAACCGACCGATGCGGCGGCCGTGCGCGTGCGCATCGACGCGGGCCGTGCGTATGTGGCGCTCGATGCGCAACGCACGTGCGTCGGGTTTGCGTTCTACCGGCTGCTCGATGCGCAGCGGCTGTATCTCGAGGAACTGGATGTCGCGCCGTCGCACGCGGGACAGCGGATCGGCGCGCGCCTCGTCGAGACGGTGGCCGAGCGTGCGGCAGCGGACAGAGTCGGGGAGATCGTGCTGTCGACGTTCCGCACGCCGCCGTGGAACGCGCCGTATTACCGGCGCCTCGGTTTCGACGATATCGATGATGCGACGCTCGACGACGCGCTGCGCGCGATCCGCGCGTATCACCTGTCGCTCGGCCTCGACGAAACGCAGCGCGTGTTCATGCGGCGCGCAGTGCGCGCATGAACACACGGCGGGCAGCCGTCAGGCCGCGTCGCTGAGCGCGGGGTAGTCGGTGTAGCCCGTCTCGCCTTCCGCGTAGTAGGTCTCGGGCACCGGCTTGTTGAGCGGCGCGTCGAGTTCGAAGCGCCGCGGCAGGTCGGGGTTCGCGATGAACAGCTGGCCCCACGCGATCGCGTCCGCTTCGCCGCGTTCGAGCACCTGCTGCGCGCCGTCGAGCGAGAACTTCTCGTTCGCGATCAGCGGGCCGCCGAACGCTTCCTTCAGGCGCGGGCTCAGGTGATTGCCCGTGTACGACTCCCGCGTGAAGATGAATGCGATCTTGCGGCGGCCGAGTTCGCGCGCGACGTAGCCGAACGTCGCGGCCGGATCGGAGTCGCCCATCGTGTGCGCGTCGCCGCGCGGCGCGAGATGGACGCCGACGCGCCCCGCGCCCCAGACGTCGATCGCCGCGTCGACCACTTCGAGCAGCAGACGTGCGCGGTTTTCGACCGGGCCGCCGTACGCGTCGGTGCGGTGGTTGGTGCTGTCCTGCAGGAACTGGTCGAGCAGGTAGCCGTTCGCGCCGTGGATCTCGACGCCGTCGAAGCCTGCGGCCTTCGCGTTTTCCGCGCCCTTGCGGTACGCGGCGACGATCCCCGGAATTTCGTCGAGCTCGAGCGCGCGCGGCGTCACGAACGGACGCTGCGGACGCACGAGGCTCACGTGGCCACCCGCGGCGATCGCGCTAGGCGCGACCGGCAGGTTGCCGTCGAGGAAGACCGGATCGGAGATCCGGCCGACGTGCCAGAGCTGCAGCACGATCCGGCCGCCTGCGTCATGCACCGCGCGCGTCACGCGCTTCCAGCCGTCGACCTGCTCGTCGGACCAGATGCCGGGCGTGCTCGCATAGCCGACGCCTTGCGGCGTAACCGACGTCGCTTCGCTGATGATCAGGCCGGCCGACGCGCGTTCGGCGTAGTAGCGGGCCATCAGGTCGTTGGGGACGCGTACGTCGCCCGCGCGGGCGCGGGTGAGCGGTGCCATCACGATACGGTTCGGCAGGGTCAGGTCGCCGAGAGTAACGGGGTCGAACAACGTAGGCATGCTAATTACCTCTTCACGAATGGCGGAGTGATATCCGCTGGCCAGTCCGGCCGGGTGGGACGGGGTCTAGAGATCGCGACGCAGTGCGTCGAGAAAAGCGTCGATGACGGCTTCGTTGCGCTTGAAGAACGCCCACTGGCCGATCCGGGTCGATGTCACGAGCCCCGCGCGTTGCAGCGTCGCGAGGTGCGCGGAGACCGTGGATTGCGACAGTCCGCAGCGCGCGTCGATCTGCCCCGCGCAGACGCCATGGTCGAACGGCAGCGTCTGCTCCGGGAAATGCGCGCCCGGCGTGCGCAGCCACTCGAGGATGTCGCGGCGGACGGGGTTCGCGAGCGCTTTCAGGATCGCGTCGAGGTCCAGGTCAGTTGGCATGGTGGGACTTCTTCAGGCATACAAGCATCGTCGATGGGCGAATCTTATATCGGATTTTGACGATATGCCAGAAGCCATTGTTCTCAATGGGGGTGATAGCCGTTGTCGACGCACAAAAAAGTCCGCACCAGCCAGGAGGGACAAGCCTGCGCCAGATAATTTCAATTTGCTTTCGGATTTGTCTGGCGGATTGGGTTTGTGGGCGTTGTCGTTGCCTGTGCGACGAGGTTCAGCGACGTCCCGCGTCGTATTGTTGTGCGCAAGCCCAGCCGAGTTCGGCCAGCGGCGCTGCCTTCGCGGCAGTCTCGACAGCGTCTTTGGCGGCTGCGTTGCCGTGCGCCGCTCGCTCGCCAATGCCATGCAGAATCGCTGCCATCCGGAACAGGTTATACGCGAGATAGAAATCCCAATGTTCTGTCGCTCGGCGTCCCGTGGCCGCCTCGTAATGTCCGATGTATTCGGCTTCTGCAGGAATGCCTAGCGTCGCTAGCGGCAGGCCGGCGATGCCGCGCCAGACCGACGGTGCGATCCGCCAGCTCATGCAATGGTAGGCGAGATCGGCGAGCGGATGGCCGAGCGTCGACAGTTCCCAATCGAGCACGGCCAGCACGCGCGGTTCGGTCGGATGGAAAACCAGATTGTCGAGGCGAAAGTCGCCATGAACGAGCGTCGTTTCATCATTGTCGGGAATACGCTCAGGTAACCACTCCATCAGCCGGCGCATTGCGGGGACGACGGGAATCGTCGACTCACGGCACTGCTTCGACCAGCGCCCGATCTGGCGCGAGAAATAGTTTCCGGTCCTGCCGAAGCCACCGAGACCGACGCCCGCGACGTCGACGCCATGCAATGTCGTGATGACGCGGTTCATCCCGGCATAAATTGCCTGGCGTGCCTGCGGCGTCATGCCTGGCAGCGACTGATCGATCATGACCCGACCTTCGACGTATTCCATTACGTAGAAAGGGGTGCCGATGATCGACGTGTCGTCGCAATAGGCGAACATGCGGGGAACCGGAACGGCGCTGCCGCGCAATGCATGCATCACGCGATATTCGCGATCGATCGCATGGGCGGACGGTTGCAGCGGCCCGGCCGGCTTCTTGCGCAGGACATAGCGGTTTCGTCCGGCCTCGACGACGAACGTCGGATTCGATTGGCCGCCCGACAGCGGGGAAATGCGGATCGCGCCGGAACCGGCAAGGCCCTGCGTGCGGAACCAGGCGTCAAGCCTCGGAAAGTCGGCATGCTGCATCATGGCGCGCCTCCGTGCTCGCGCGGATCGTGAATGGCGGCGTGTGATCTTGCGGAGGCGTCCGGTGTTTGCGCGAGGATTTTGCGCGCCATGCTCCAGCCGAGCCAGCGCATGCAATGGGTGAGGCGGGCGGGCGCGAGGCGCACCTGCGCATAACGAAAGCCGTTGCCGACTTCGCCGAGCACGTCGCTCGCCGGAATGCGTACGATGTGGCGCCCAACGAGGCTCCGTTGTATGCCGCGCACGCCAAGTCGTTGATGAGTGACGCGGGACGCTTCGTCGCGCGAACCGCGATCGAGGTCCATGGCGGCATCGGCATCACCGATGAATTGGGCCTGCATTACTGGTTCAAGCGCCTTGCTCTCGATCGCGTCCTGTACGGCGGCCCGGAGCAGGTGCGTCGACACGCAGCGGCGCTGCAAGGGCTGATCCAGTAGTGCTCTCGCACTTACCGGGAAATCCTGGTCGTGTCGTGTTGGAGGTCCGCTCTTCGTTATCGCGGCGAGTCGGCAACAACCGTGCAACCGGTTCCAGCGGTCGCGCTCGGCTGTCCCGATAGACTGGGCGAGCTTATGCGCCTGCCGCATCCCGGTTGTGGACACCGCCTGAAGCATGATCGTTCAGGCGGCGCTCCGAACCTGCCAGATCAGTCCTCTGCGCGGAAGATCGCCGGTGCGATATTGGTGAAATTTGGCACGTCGCCGACCACTTCGGCGGTCTTGGGGGACGAAAGGGCCGCAGTGATTGCGGCTTGATCGCTGAATCGCATGATCACCATCCCCGCGAAGGGTTGTGGCCCGGCGGAGGGGAACAGGACCTCGGCCGATTGCAATCCAAACGTACTCCATGCAGCACGCGCAAGCGGGATGTGCGTCGAAACATAGTAATCCCGATCGAATCTGCTGCCTTCGGTTGCGGGGTAACTCACGATTAGTGTGGCCATGTTTATCCTTGCCGAAATTGTGCTGGAAGGGCCGCCATGCGGTCCAGGTGAACATTTCAACGGAAGCAGGGGCTGTGGCGTTCGACAGCCCGGTCACATGTCGCACCTGCCTCCCTGAGGTGGGGAAGCCATGGTCGGTGCGACGAAGAGAACGCCCTTTGTAAGGGGGTCTCATGGAGAACGCAAGAAGCGAGCGGCAGTGTAGCAGCCTGCTCTGTCGGAAACAACGGCGGTACTGTCGCCCAACAGTTCTCGTCGACGGGCGGGAAGTGACAGCCTCGCTGTTGCTCGGCACGGCATTCACGGCATGAATGCCGCTCGATTCAAAAGATAAATTTCAAGAACACCCCGACACTCGATATGCTCAGCGGATCTGATACGGTTGGCAAGGGCGCGAGGTACCCGTCAGGCGACGCGGAGCAGCGCAGCGCTCGACGGATGTGCCATCGTGACATCCGATTCGGAGGCTCCAATCATCGACATTGCGTTATTTGATATGGAGTCCGATCTGTTTGAGGATGTGCCGGCGTTGGCGCGATTGACTCAGGTCGGCCTGCTCGTCGTAGCGTTGGGTCCGACCAACGATACGCAGCGAGGTTGGCTTAGTTACTTTTGAGTGTGGTAACTTGAAATACCGGCCCGAATTCCTTGCGACGGCCACTACGGATAATTCACAATATGACATTGGTGATTGGCGTTCCTCTGGAGACAGCCACTCAGGAGCGGCGCGTAGCGACCGTGCCTGACGTGGTCGAGAAACTGATCAAGCTGGGGTTTGCGGTGGCCGTGCAAAGCGGCGCAGGCACAGGCGCGAAC
>NZ_JAAGPL010000167.1:0-19348 GCF_017104785.1 Burkholderia sp. Ac-20353
CGAAGGCACGACGGCGATCCAGGCAAACGACCTGGTCGGCCGCAAGACGCTGCGCGACGGCGGCGCGGTCGCGAAGGCGCTGATCGGCGAGATCGGGCAGACGGTCGACGCGCTGGGCAAGCTCGACGGCGCAGCGGCGGCGTCGATGAAGGCGCAGCTGGAGCAGGGCGCGCGTGCGCTGTCGGCGGTGGTCGATTATGTGGTCGCGAACACGAAGCAGGACCCGAACGCGGTGTTCGCGGGCAGCGTGCCGTATCTGAAGCTGGCGGGCGTGGTGCTGTGCGGGTGGCAGATGGCGCGCGCGCTGGTGGCGGCGCACGCGAACCGCGCGAACGATCCGGCGTTCTATGATGCGAAGATCGCGATTGCGCAGTTCTACGCGGAACACATCCTTGTGCAGGCGGCCGGGCTCGAAGCGTCGATCGTCAGCGCGAAGGGCAGCGCGGGCGTGCTCGCATTGACGGAAGACCAGTTCTGATCTCGCGAACTGGCGATGCGATGCAAAAAGACGCCCGCGGGCGTCTTTTTTTCAACTGCGACCGGCCCGCGTTGCGGCGGGCCGATGCGGCTTACGCGTAAGCAGGGCGCGGCTGGCCGGCCACGTCCTTCAGGTAGCGGTGCACCGACAGGTCGTCGGCCTGGATCGCGGGCTTCTTGCCCGAGATCAGGTCTGCGAGCAGCTGGCCCGAACCGCACGACATCGTCCAGCCGAGCGTGCCGTGGCCGGTGTTCAGGAACAGGTTCGACAGCGTCGTGCGGCCGACGATCGGCGTGCCGTCCGGCGTCATCGGGCGCAGGCCCGTCCAGAACGTCGCCTTCGACGTGTCGCCACCACCCGGGAACAGGTCGTTCACGCACATCTCGAGCGTTTCGCGGCGCGCGGCGCGCAGGTTCTTGTCGAAGCCGACGATCTCGGCCATCCCGCCGACGCGGATGCGCTGGTCGAAACGCGTGATCGCGATCTTGTAGGTCTCGTCGAGCACGGTCGACACCGGTGCGGCCGCTGCGTCGACGATCGGCGCGGTGATCGAGTAGCCCTTGAGCGGGTAGACCGGAATCTTCATCAGGTTCGCGATGAAGCGGGTCGAATACGAGCCGAGCGCGACCACGTACGCATCCGCGCGCACGGTCTCGCTGCCGCACTGCACGCCGGCGATCTTGCCGCCGGCGATCGCGAGCGCGTCGATCGGCGTGTTGTAGCGGAACTTGACGCCGAGCCCTTCGGCGAGCGCGGCGAGGCGCGTCGTGAACAGCTGGCAGTCGCCGGTTTCGTCGCCCGGCAGGCGCAGGCCGCCTGTCAGCTTGTGCGACACCGCGGCAAGCGCCGGTTCGGCGTTCTTCAGCTCGGCCGGCGACAGCAGTTCGAACGGCACATTCGCTTCGCGCAGCACGGCGATATCCTTCGCGGCGCCGTCGAGCTGCTGCTGCGTGCGGAACAGCTGCAGCGTGCCGCCCGTGCGGCCTTCGTACTGGATGCCGGTGTCGGCGCGCAGCGTCTGGATGCAGTCCCGGCTGTACTCGGCGAGCCGCACCATGCGGCCCTTGTTGATCGCATAGCGCTCGGCCGTGCAGTTGCGCAGCATCTGCCACATCCACTGGAGCTGGAAGCGGGTGCCGTCGAGCCGGATCGCGAGCGGCGCGTGCTTCTCGAACATCCACTTGACGGCCTTCAGCGGCACGCCGGGCGCGGCCCACGGCGCTGCATAGCCCGGCGAGATCTGGCCCGCGTTCGCAAAGCTCGTCTCGAGCGCCGGGCCGGCCTCCCGGTCGATCACCGTGACTTCATGCCCGGCACGCGCGAGGTAATACGCGCTTGCCACGCCCACTACACCGCTGCCCAAAACGACGACTCGCATAGCTGCTCCAGATGGAAGGACCAGGTCGAGGCCGGGCGCACCCGCGGCTCCGTGTAACCTCTAGCTGATCTAGTTTTTTGCGCTATGGTATTGTCGAAGGTATAGGTTTTGTTATCGTATTTTTCTGTTTTTCAGCAAAAAAACCATGAGAACTCAGCGCCAGCCGGTACGCACGCTCGACAAGCTCGACCGGCGCATCCTCAAACTGCTCCAGCACGACGGCCGGATGGCGATGAAGGACCTCGCGGAACAGGTCGGTCTGACCGTGACGCCTTGCATCGAGCGCGTGCGGCGCATGGAGCGCGATGGCGTGATCACCGGCTATCACGCGCGGGTCGATCCGGCCCAGCTCGGTGCGGCGCTGCTGGTGTTCGTCGAGATCACGCTCGGCCACAAGGGCGGCAACATGTTCGAGCAGTTCCGCCGCGAAGTGATGAAGATCGACGAGGTGCTCGAATGCCATCTCGTGTCCGGCGATTTCGATTACCTGATCAAGGCGCGGATCGGCGAGATGGCCGACTACCGCAAGCTGCTCGGCGACATCCTGCTGCAGCTGCCGGGCGCGGTGCAGTCGAAGAGCTACGTCGTGATGGAGGAAATCAAGGAGACGCTGACGATTTCGGTCGACGAATAGGCGCCTGATTTCACCCTTGGCATGCCGCGCCCAATACTGTATAAATATCCAGTATTGGGCGCGAGTGATGGGGTGTGGAGATGGGCGATCGATCCGACAACGAATTTCCGGTTGCGCCGCCAATGCCCCGCAAGGGGCGCGGGGCGGTCGACAATCTGCAGGGGCGGTATGAAACGGCGCTGCGCGAGTCGGTCGACGACGGCTGGACGCACGACGCGGACGACGCCGACCTGCCGGCGCCGCTGCGCACACAGGTGTTCGAGGAGCGCGCGAAGAGCATCCTGACGCGCAACCAGTCCCCCGACATTCCGTTCAGCGTGTCGCTCAATCCTTATCGCGGCTGCGAGCATGGCTGCATCTATTGCTTCGCGCGGCCGACGCACAGCTATCTCGGCCTGTCGCCGGGGCTCGATTTCGAGAGCCGCATCTATGCGAAGGTCAACGCGGCCGAGTTGCTCGAGCGCGAGATCTCCCGGAAAAACTACGTGCCCGAGCCGATCGCGCTCGGGGTCAACACCGATGCGTACCAGCCGGTCGAACGGGATCTGCGCATCACGCGCAGCGTGATCCAGGTGATGCACGATCGCGGGCTGCCGTTTGCCGCGATCACGAAGTCTTCGCTGATCGAGCGCGACCTCGACCTGCTCGCGCCAATGGCCGAGCGTGGACAGGTGATGGCGGCGGTCACGATCACGACGCTCGACGCCGATCTCGCGCGCACGCTCGAGCCGCGCGCAGCGACGCCGGCCCGCCGGCTGCGTACGATCCGCGCGTTGCGCGAGGCCGGGGTGCCGGTCGGCGTGAGCATCGCGCCGGTGATTCCGTTCGTCACCGAGCCTGACATGGAGCGGGTGCTCGAAGCGTGCGCGGAGGCGGGGGCGACGCACGCGAGCTACATCATCCTGAGGCTGCCGTGGGAAGTCGCGCCGCTGTTCCGGAACTGGCTGACCGCGCATTTCCCGGATCGGGCGGAGCGCGTGATGAACCGGGTGCGCGACATGCGCGGCGGCAAGGACTACGACTCGGATTTCAGCAAGCGGATGAAGGGCGAGGGGATCTGGGCGGATCTGTTGAAGCAGCGCTTTCGTCAGGCGGTCAGGCGGCTCGGGATGAACGAGCGCGCGAACGGCATTCTCGACCTGTCGCAGTTTCAGGGTGGCGGCGAGTTGCGACAAGTCATGCGCGGGGCGGCCGTTCGAGGGTCGGGGGCAGGGAAGGTGGCCATCCCGCGGTCGAACGCACGGGCGTCGGGCACGATTTCGCGCGACGACGCGCAGTTGAGTCTTTTCTAGTTTCCGCTGCGCTGCCGCCCGGTCATTGCGAGATCTGCTTGGCCGCTTCGACCTGCGATTCGAAGTAGGTCTGGAACGAGATGGCGAGCGCGGTCATCAGCAAGAAGGCGCCGACCAGCAGCGAGAAGATCACGACGAAGATCACCGTCCAGCCGGAGCGGCTGTGCTTGCCTGTGTCGGCGTTGAATTGCGCATCCCATTTTTCGTCCGGGCGCAGGCCATAGACGATCGCCGCGAGGAACGCGGCCAGCAGCGAGATCGCGCCAGGCGCGGCCAGCCACCAGCCAAGGCCGGCGGTGCGCTGGGTGGCGGCGAGCAGCAGGAAGCCGGGGATGCCGACGATCGTCGCGAGCAGGTGTGCCCAGCCATATACATCGCGGAAGCCATACAGATAGAAGCGATGCGCGCCGATCGAGCCGAACAGGAAGGCGAGTGCGGCAGTCAGCGTCTTGGAGAGGAAGCGGCGGATCGGGGCGGTGCTGCTGCTGGACATGGATGGGCGGGCGTACTGTCGCTGGAATGGGGTGTTGGAATGGATGGCCGCAGACGCGGCGCGGGCGTGCAGCCCGGCACGCATTCTACGATGTCGAGGTACAGGCGGTCATCCCCGGTCTGCGTCAAGGTGCCGCATAGGTTATGCGGTAGATCGCGCCCGCATAGTCGTCGCTGACGAGCAGTGAACCGTCCGGCAGCGGCAGCACGTCGGCCGGGCGGCCCCACACGGAGCCGTCGGGTCGCAGCCAGCCGGTCACGAACGGCATTTGCCGCGCGTGGCTGCCGTCGGCGGACGCGACGACGCGCATCACGCGATAGCCGACCTTGCTGCTGCGGTTCCACGAGCCATGTTCGGCGATGAAGATATTGTTGCGATACGCGGCCGGAAACATCGCACCCGTATAGAAGCGCATGCCGAGCGACGCGACGTGTGCGCCGAGCTTCAGCACGGGGCCCGTATAGTGACGGCACACATCGGGGCCGCCGTATTCGGGGTCCGGCGTGTCGCCGCCGTGGCAATAGGGGAAGCCGAAATCGAGGCCAGCGCGCGGTGCGCGGTTGAGCTTGTCGTCCGGCACGTCGTCGCCCATCCAGTCGCGGCCGTTGTCGGTGAACCACAGCTCGCCCGTGTCAGGGTGCCACGCGAATCCGACGGTATTACGCACGCCGCGCGCGACCACTTCCCGATGGCTGCCGTCCGCGTTCATTCGCGCGATGAGCGCGTAGCGGTTGCGGTCGGCGAGACAGACGTTGCACGGCGCGCCGGTCGGCACGTACAGCTTGCCGTCGGGGCCGAACGCGATGAATTTCCAGCCGTGCTGGTGCTCGGTCGGCAGCGCGTCGGTGACGACGACGGGCTTCGGCGGTGCGGCTAGCTGGTCGTCGATGCGGTCGAGGCGCACAATACGCGATACGGCCGACACGAACAATGCGCCATCCCGCCACGCGACGCCGACCGGCATGTCGAGCCCGGATGCGATCACATGGTGTGCGCTGATCTGGCCGTCGCGCATCACGAGTGCGTGCACGCGGCCTTCGCGGCTGCCGACGTACAGGATGCCGCGCGGCGACCACGTCATCTCGCGTGCGGTCGGCACCGCGTCGGTGAGTAGCGACACCTGGAAGCCGGGCGGCACGACGAGCGCGTCCACCGGCAGCGGGCCGGCGGCGAACGTCGTTGCACAGGCGAGACAGACGGCGCCGGCCAGCAGCCCCGCAACGCGGCGCCGCAAGCGGCGCGCCACGGCGCTAAGAGGCGGCATGGCGGCAGCGGACAGTCCTGGACAGCACGATTGTAGGTCCGGCGAACGGGGCGTTTGCGGATTTTTTGCGCGTAAGTGTTTGTTGTGCCTCTGGTTTCCAGCTATAATCGCACGTTTCAGTAGTTTCGAACCCGGTTTTCCCGAAGGATTTCATATGGTTATCATCCGTCTGGCTCGCGGCGGCTCGAAGAAGCGCCCGTTCTACAACATCGTCGCTACCGATTCGCGTAACCGTCGTGACGGCCGCTTCATCGAGCGCGTCGGCTTCTACAACCCGGTCGCTACGAAGGGCGAATCGCTGCGTATCGCTCAGGACCGCCTGACGTACTGGCAAGGCGTTGGCGCGCAACTGTCGCCGACCGTCGAGCGTCTCGTGAAGGAAGCGCAAAAGGCGCAACCGGCTGCCTAACATGGCACGGTGTGCCGGTCGTGCCGGCTGTGAGGTGTATTGATGTCGGATCACGATTCCGGTAACGCAAGGCGCGGGCGAGCGTCGTTTGGCGCATTCGTCCGCAAGCCGGTCGAGCGCGGTTCTGCCGCGAACGCCGGTGCGGCTGCCGAGCAAGGCGGCCTCGAAGGGGTGCAGTCCTTGCCCGACGACGCTGTCGAGGTCGGGGCGGTGGTCGATGCCTATGGCCTCAAGGGCTGGATCAAGGTAGCGGCGCATGCCGATGCCGGCCGCGGTGGCGATGCGCTGCTCAGCGCGCGCCAGTGGTGGTTGGAGCGGGGTGGCGAACGTCGTGCGGCCCGCATCACGCATGCGAAGACGCATAGCGACACGGTCGTCGCGCAGCTTGCCGGTTGCGGCGATCGCGATACCGCGCTCGCGTTGCGCGGCTTTCGCGTGTTCGTGCGCCGCGACGATTTTCCGGCGCTGGCGTCGGACGAGTTTTATTGGGTCGACCTGATCGGCCTCGATGTCGTCAACGAGCAATCGGTGGCGCTCGGGAAGGTGGTCGGGATGATCGACAACGGCGTGCATTCGATCATGCGTATCGAATATCCGGCGACCGGGAAAGACGGTCAGTCGGTCACTGACGAGCGGTTGATCCCGTTCGTCGGCGTGTACGTCAAAACGGTGGATCAGGCGGCGCGTCGCATCGTCGTCGACTGGGAAGCCGATTACTAAATGAACCAGGTCACGGAGAGCGCGGTGCAGTTCGATGTCGTCACGCTCTTTCCCGAAATGTTCCGCGCACTGTCCGACTGGGGGATTACCAGCCGGGCGGTCAAGCAGGGGCGCTTCGGGCTGCGCACCTGGAATCCGCGTGACTTCACGACGGACAACTACCGCACGGTCGACGATCGCCCGTACGGTGGCGGTCCGGGCATGGTGATGCTGGCCAGGCCGCTCGAGGCTGCGATCGGCGCCGCGAAGGCGGCGCAGGCGGAGCAGGGTATCGCGAGCACGCGGGTCGTGATGATGTCGCCGCAGGGCGCGCCGCTGACGCACGAACGCGTCGAGCGGATGGCGCAGGAGCCGGGTGTCGTCGTGCTGTGCGGTCGCTACGAAGCGATCGACCAGCGTCTGCTGGACCGTTGCGTCGACGAGGAGATCAGCCTCGGCGATTTCGTACTGTCCGGCGGAGAACTGCCGGCGATGGCAATGATGGATGCTGTCGTGCGCCTGCTGCCCGGTGTGCTGAACGATGCGCAGTCGGCCGTGCAGGACAGCTTCGTCGGCGGCCTGCTCGATTGTCCGCACTACACGCGCCCGGAAGAATACGAGGGCATGCGCGTACCGGACGTGCTGCTCGGTGGCCACCATGCCGAGATCGAGCGCTGGCGGCGCCAGGAAGCATTGAAGAATACGTGGCTGAAGCGCCCGGACCTGATCGCCCGGGCGCGTCGCGACAAGTTGCTGAGCCGTGCCGACGAGGCATGGCTCGCGAACCTCGCGCGCGAAGCGAAGGACGCCTCCTGAGGCGGTGCTCGCGGGCGGGAATTTTGGGGGTACCGTACATGCGTGTGCGGTGCCTGATGTGAACCCATCCTCTATCGGGGCCAAGCCTGGGAACGGGCGGGCGCAAACGCCGACAAGATGGTTTTAGGAGTCAGTGATGAATCTGATTGCAAAGCTTGAGCAGGAAGAAATCGAGCGCGCGCTCGCAGGCAAGACGATCCCCGAATTCGCCCCGGGCGATACGGTGATCGTGAACGTGAACGTGGTTGAAGGTAACCGCAAGCGCGTTCAGGCTTACGAAGGCGTCGTGATCGCGAAGCGCAACCGTGGCCTCAACTCGGCGTTCATCGTCCGCAAGATCTCGTCGGGCGAAGGCGTTGAGCGTACGTTCCAGACGTACTCGCCGCTGCTGGCGAGCATCGTCGTGAAGCGTCGCGGCGACGTGCGTCGCGCAAAGCTGTACTACCTGCGCGAGCGTTCGGGCAAGTCGGCTCGAATCAAGGAAAAGCTGGTGTCGAAGGATCGCGCCGCAGCTACCCAAGCGTAAGAGCTGTAAGGAAAAAGCACCCACCCGGGTGCTTTTTTCATTCTGGCGCGACAATATGCTCATCTCGACCCGAATCAAGAGAGCTCCATTGAACCGCCGCCCCATCGTCGATCCCGAAGTGCTGCCGATTGAAGGCACCAGCGCCGGGCTGCCGTCCATCGATCGCGAACGGATGACGCCGTCCGGCATGCGCGAGCGCTTCGCCCTCCCGCTCGAATGGACCGCCGAACCCTTCGAAGCCCGGCTCACCGAAGGCGTCGATCCGCGCAGTGCTGCCGTGCTCGTGCCGCTCGTCGTCCGCGAAGCCGGCCTCACCGTGCTGCTGACCCAGCGAGCCGACCATCTGAATGACCACGCCGGACAGGTCAGCTTTCCCGGCGGCCGGCGCGAGCCGTTCGACCGCGACGCAACCGCGACTGCGCTGCGCGAGACGAAGGAGGAGATCGGGCTCGACAGCGAGCGGGTCGAGATCCTCGGCGCATTGCCGGACTACCTGACGGGCACCGGTTTTTGCGTCGCGCCCGTCGTCGGCCTCGTGCATCCGCCGTTCACGGTGCAGGCCGATACGTTCGAGGTTGCCGAGATCTTCGAGGTGCCGCTCGCGTTCCTGATGAATCCGGCCAACCACCAGGTGCGGGTATTCCGCTGGGACGGCGGCGAGCGTCGTTTTTTTGCGATGCCTTATCCGCGCGGCGACGCGGGTGGTGATTACTTCATCTGGGGCGCAACTGCCGGCATGTTGCGCAATCTTTACCGCTTCTTGGCCGCCGGATGATGCGGTGCGCCGCCACGCGCACCTGACTGGCCGCCGGCTGCCGGCGCTGGCAGCCCTTCGTGGCTTACGCTGTGCTATCGTTATGCAAAAAGTGACATAACCCGAAGACGGCGCCACGCATGACTTTCTTTTCGGTTCTCCTTGCCCTCATCATCGAACAGGTGCGCGCGTTGTCGCCGAGCAATCCGGTCTTCGCGCTGTTCCAGTTTCATGCGGAAACCGTCGCGCATGGCCTCGACGCCGGCAAGCAAAAGCACGGCATCCTCGCGTGGCTCGCGGTCGTGCTGCCGTGGGTGCTGGTCGTCGCGCTAATCTATTTCCTGCTGTACAAGGTGAGCTTCGTGCTCGCGTTCCTGTGGAACGTCGCGGTCGTGTATTTCACGCTCGGTTTCCGCCAGTTCAGCCATTACTTCACCGATATCCACCTCGCGCTCAACAACGACGACGTGCCGCGCGCGCGCGAAATCCTGCGCGAGTGGACGGGCATCGATACGGTCGACATGCCGGTCGGCGAGATCGTCCGTCATACGTTGATCCATGCGGTCGTCGCATCGCATCGTCACGTGTTCGGCGTGTTCTTCTGGTACGTGCTGCCGATCGGGCCGGCCGGCGCGGTGCTGTATCGCATTTCCGAATACCTCGCGCGCAGCTGGTCGACGCCGGGCGACGACCGCACCGCCGCATTTTCGACGTTCGCGCAGCGCGCGTTCTTCGTGATCGACTGGGTGCCGGCGCGGCTGACGGCGCTCGGTTTCGCGATCGTCGGCAACTTCGAGGATGCGATCTACGCATGGCGCAACCACACGCGCCAGTGGCCCGACCCGAACGACGGCGTGTTGCTGGCCGCGGGCAGCGGTGCGCTCGGCGCGCGGCTGGCCGGGCCGCTCGCGGAGCCGTCGAGCCTCGACGCGCTGGCAGTTGGCGACAGCGGTCCGCTGACGGTCGGTGACGATTGCACGCCGCGCACGCTGCAGTCGGCGGTCGGCCTCGTGTGGCGCGCGGTGATTCTGTGGATGATCCTGCTGCTGATGCTGACGCTTGCCGTCTGGGTGTCGTAGCGCGAGCACCGCACCGCGTCGTCTCGCGGGCAGGGAAAGAACAAGGCCGTCTCGATGCCGGCCTTTTTGCTGGATCAGTCTTCGCGCGGGTCGCGTAGTGCGCCGCAATGCCAGCACGCGGTGAACTGCGCTTCGAGTTCCTCGCCGCAGTGCCGGCACCGCCACGGCGTCGCGCCGGCCGCCGGGCCGTGCGATGCGGCGTCGAGCAGGCGGCGCGCAAGCGCGTCGTCGCGTTCGTCGTCGAGCCAGATTTCGGGCGCGCATGCATCGGCGGGAAGCCCGCCGAGCGCGCCCGTCGCATAACGATTGTGCAGCTCGCAGCCGATTCCCGCCGCTTCGAGCACGTTCGCCCAATGCTGCGCGGTCGCGAGATCCGGTGCCTTGAAACGCATTGCGGCTCCTGTCGCTCCTGTCGATCCTGTTGGTGCCGGAGGTGTGCCGCCCCGGCACCCCCCGGTTGCCGGAGCGTCAACGCACGATCTGGCTCGCCTCGTGCACCAGTTGCGCATACAACCCATGCCGCGACGGCGCGACGCGGCCGTCGGCGACGGCTTCCAGGATCGCGCAGCCCGGCTCGTGCAGGTGATGACAATTATAGAAACGACAGTGCGCGAGCAGCGGCCGGAACTCCGGGAACGCGCGCTCGAGGCGGCCTTCCGTCAGATGATAGAGGCCGAATTCCTGGAATCCCGGCGAATCGATCAGCGCGCCGTCGCACGCGGGCAGCGGATAGAGGCGCGTGAACGTCGTCGTGTGCCGGCCGCTGTTGAGCGCGGCCGAGATTTCGCGGGTCGCGGCTTCCGCGTCGGGCACGAGCAGGTTCACGAGCGTCGATTTGCCCATCCCCGACTGGCCGAGCAGGATCGTCGAGTGGCCGGCGAGATGCGGCATCAACTGCGCGCGCGCGTCGTCCGGCGCACCCTTGACCGACAGTTCGAGCACGTCGTAGCCCAGCTCGCGATACGGCGCGAGCCGTTCGCGGGCAACCGGCAGCGCGGTCTCGACGTCGATCTTGTTCAGCACGACGAGCGGCTTCAGGTCGTTGGCCTCGGCGGCGATCAGCGCGCGGCCGAGCAGGTCCTCGCTGAAATAGGGCTCGGTCGCGAGCACGATCAGCAGCTGGTCGAGATTGGCCGCGAACAGCTTCGACTTGAACTGGTCGGAGCGGTACAGCAGGTTGCGCCGCTCGCCGATCTCGACGATCACGCCCTGGTCGGCGGACGCGAGTTCATACACGACGCGGTCGCCGACCGCGATGTCGCTCTTCTTGCCGCGCGGGAAGCACTGCAGCATCAGGCCGCCGTCGTCGGGCGAGACGATGTAGTGGCGGCCGTGCGCCGCGATCACGCGGCCCTCGGCACGTTCCGCGCCCGACGCGCGCGGGGCCGGCTTGCGGGAGGTCGGCCGGCTCATGCGTGCTGCATCAGGCGGTCGATCCGCTGCGAAGCGGGCGGATGCGAGTAGTAAAAGGCCGTGTAAACGGGGTCGGGCGTCAGCGTCGACGCGTTGTCCTCGTACAGCTTCACCAGCGCACTGACGAGGTCCTGCGCCTGGGTCTGGCTGGCGGCGAACGCATCGGCCTCGAATTCGTGCTTGCGCGATGTCAGGCTGCCGACCGGCGTCGCGAAGAACAGGAACACGGGGATCGCGAGGAAGAACAGCACGAGCGCGGCGCCGGCGTTGCTGGAATCGAGCGACGGCATCACGCCGAGCCCCGTATAGAACCATGCGCGTTGCGCGAGCCAGCCGAGCAGCGCAAGCAGCGCGAGGCTCAGCACGAACGACACGAGCATGCGCTTCATCACGTGGCGGCGCTTGAAATGGCCGAGTTCGTGCGCGAGCACGGCCTCGATCTCCTCGCCGGACAGGCGCGCGAGCAGCGTGTCGAAGAACACGATTCGCTTCGACGCGCCGAAGCCGGTGAAGTAGGCGTTGCCGTGTGCGGACCGGCGGCTGCCGTCCATCACGAACAGGCCCTTTGCCGCGAAGCCGCAACGCTTCATCAGCGACTCGATGCGCGCGCGCAGCGCGTCGTCCTTGAGCGGCTCGAACTTGTTGAAGAGCGGGGCGATGAAGGTCGGGTAGATCAACAGCACGAGCATCTGGAACGCGACCCAGACGATCCACGTCCACAGCCACCACAGGCTGCCTGCCTTGTTCATCAGCCACAGCACGACGAACAGCAGCGGCAGGCCGAGCACGGCGCCGAGCAGCGCGTTCTTCAGCATGTCGGTGAAGAACAGGCGCTTCGGCATCCGGTTGAAGCCGAAGCGATCCTCGATGCCGAACTGGCGGTAATACTCGAACGGCACGTCGATCACGCTCGTGATCGCGAACACCGCACCGACGAGCGCGACCTGCTGCCCGTAGCCGCGGCCGAACCAGCCGCTCAGCAGCGTGTCGAGCGCGCCGACGCCGCCGAGCAGCGTGAGACCGACGAGCACGGCCGCGCTGACGACGATCTCGACCATCGTCAGGCGGGTGCGCTCGACCGTGTAGTCGGCCGCGCGCTGGTGCGCGGACAGCGGGATGGTTGCGCTGAACTGCGCGGGCACGCGGTTACGGTGCGCGGCGACGAAGCGGATCTGCCGCGACGCAAGCCACAGCTTGGTGACGACCATCGCGAGCACGGCGAGCGCGAACAGCAGGGTGAACGAAAAAGGTGACATCGAAGGCGCCAAAGGGTTCTATGCGAGAATTATATGTTCTTGCGGACCGGGCCCGCTGACGCGACGCGGGCCGCCGCGGCGCAGCACGCCGTCCGCCATTTTCCAGGATGACTCATGACCGATACCCCCGCTTCCGCCAGCCAGCCCGAACTCGTGCGCAACGAGCTGAATCTCGTCTGGCTCGACATGGAAATGACGGGCCTCGACCCGGATAACGACCGCATCATCGAGGTCGCGGTCGTCGTGACCAACTCGACGCTCGACATCGCGGTCGAAGGCCCCGTGTTCGCGATCCACCAGAGCGACGCGACGCTCGCCAAGATGGACGACTGGAACAAGAACACGCATGGCCGCTCGGGCCTGATCGACCGCGTGCGCGCGTCGACGGTCACCGAAGCCGAGGCCGCCGCGCAGCTCCAGGCGTTTCTCGTCCAGTATGCGTCGCCCGGCAAGTCGCCGATGTGCGGCAACTCGATCTGCCAGGACCGCCGCTTCATGGCGCGCTGGATGCCCGATCTCGAGCGGTTCTTCCACTATCGCAACCTCGACGTCAGCACGCTGAAGGAGCTGTGCCGCCGCTGGCAGCCGGCGATCTACAAGGGCTTCCAGAAGCGCGCGATGCATACGGCGCTCGCCGACATCCATGAGTCGATCGACGAGCTGAAGTACTACCGCGAGCATTTCCTGATTCCGGGCGCGCCGGCGCCGACGGGCGAATCCGCGCCGGCCGCCTGAGCGGACTGCTGGAGCGGACTGCCTGAGCGGGCCGGCCGCCGATCAGCGCCCGGTACACGCTCAGCGCTGCGCGCTCTTCGGCCGGAACGCCGCGACCACCGCGGCGTCGGTCTCGATGTACGGGCCGCCGATCAGGTCGATGCAGTAGGGCACCGCGGCGAAGATGCCGGGCACGGTGGCCTTGCCGTCCGCGTCGCGCAGCCCTTCGAGGGTTTCCTTGATCGATTTCGGCTGACCCGGCAGGTTGACGATCAGGGCCGCGTGATCGGCCGTCTCGCGGATCACCGCGACCTGCCGCGACAGGATCGCGGTCGGCACGAAATTCAGGCTGATCTGCCGCATCTGCTCGCCGAATCCCGGCATTTCCTTCGTCGCCACCGCGAGTGTCGCCTCGGGCGTCACGTCGCGGCGCGCGGGGCCGGTGCCGCCCGTCGTCAGCACGAGGTCGCAGCCGACCGTGTCGACGAGCTCGACGAGCGTCGCCGAGATCGTCGCCGCGTCGTCCTGGATCAGCCGCGTCTCGGCGCGCCACGGGGATGTCAGCGCGGCGGCGAGCCAGTCCTGCAGCGCCGGAATGCCTTTGTCCTCGTAGACGCCGCTGCTTGCGCGGTCGCTGATCGACACGAGGCCGACCACCAGCTCGTCCGGATGTTTACGCTTCGTCGTCATCGTCGTCACCGCTGGCTTCGGGGGTGTCGTCGTCGGTGTCGGGCGCGCCGCTCGCGGTCTTGATCCACTGGAACAGCTCGCGGTAGTAGCGCGGCGGCTTGTTTTGCTGCGTTTCCCTGCGCGCATTGCGGATCAGCGTACGGCCTTCCTGCACGTCGGCGTCCGGGTGCTGGTGGATGAACTCGGTCAGCGCGTCGTCGTTGGCGAGGAGCTGCTCGCGGGTGCGTTCGATCCAGTGCAGGCGGGCCGTCGCGGCCTTGTTCACGCCGCGCTGCGCGTCGAGCGCGGTGCGCAGCGCGGCCGTCTCGTCGTCGGTCAGCGTGCGCATCACGCGGCCGACGTACTGGAGCTGGCGGCGCTTGCCTTCGTGATCGGTGATGCGGCGTGCTTCGCGCACCGCGTCACCGAGGGCTTCGGGCATCGGCATCCGCTTGAGCGCGTCTTTCGGCAGATCGACGAGGGCCTGGCCAAGTTCCTGCAGCGCGTGCATATCGCGCTTCAACTGGGATTTGCTGGGGCGATCGTAGCCGTGGCCGGCGTCGTCGTCGGCGTGCTCGATCGGCTGAATACGGGTTTTGCGTGTCATGGACGGCATTGTATCGCGCCGCGGGCGCCCCAAGCTTCTACGTTGCGGTGTCCCGGACCTTGCTATGATCGCGGGATACGACATTTTGAACACGCGGGCCGCGAGCCCGTCACCGGATAAAACGAAGATGGCTGCCAATCTCGACACGCAAGCGCGCTATTTCCCGCATTCGCAGGATCAGCTGAAAGAAATCGCCTCGGACATCCTCCGGCATGCGAAGGCGCTCGGCGCGACGGACGCCGCGACCGAAATCTCCGAAGGTGACGGCCTGTCGGTGTCGGTGCGCCGCGGTGAAGTCGAGACGATCGAGCACAACCGTGACAAGATGGTCGGCGTGACCGTGTTCATCGGCAAGAAGCGCGGCAACGCGAGCACGTCGGATTTCTCGCCGGACGCGATCAAGGACACCGTCGCCGCCGCGTACAACATCGCGCGCTTCACCGCCGAGGACGATGCGGCGGGGCTCGCCGAGGCCGACCTGCTCGAGACGGCGCCGCGCGATCTCGATCTCTATCATCCGTGGGACCTGTCGGCCGACGACGCGGTCGAGCTCGCCCGTCGCGCGGAGGATGCCGCGTTCGCGGTCAGCCCGCAGATCCGCAATTCGGAGGGCGCGAGCGTGTCGGCGCAGCATTCGCAGTTCGTGCTCGCGACGTCGCGCGGTTTCCTCGCCGGCTATCCGTACTCGCGTCACTACATCGCGTGCGCGCCGATCGCGGGCAGCGGCCGCCACATGCAGCGCGACGACTGGTATTCGTCGAAGCGCAGCGCGGCCGATCTCGCGGCGCCGGAAGCGGTCGGCCGTTACGCCGCCGAACGCGCGCTCGCGCGGATGGGCGCGCGCCGCCTCGATACCCGCAAGGTGCCGGTGCTGTTCGAGGCGCCGCTCGCGGCCGGCCTGCTCGGCGCGTTCGTGCAGGCGGTGAGCGGCGGCGCGCTGTACCGCAAGACGTCGTTCCTCGTCGACAGCCTCGGCAAGCCGGTGTTCGCGCCGCATGTCCAGGTCGTCGAGGATCCGCACGTGTTGCGCGCGATGGGCAGCGCGCCGTTCGACGAGGAAGGCGTGCGCACGCGGGCGCGCAGCGTCGTCAAGGACGGCGTCGTCGAGGGTTATTTCCTGTCGACCTACTCGGCGCGCAAGCTCGGCACGCAGACGACCGGCAACGCGGGCGGCTCGCACAATCTCGCGCTGCGCAGCAGCAATACGCAGCCGGGCGACGATTTCGACGCGATGCTGAAGAAGCTCGGTACCGGCCTGTTGCTGACCGAACTGATGGGGCAGGGCGTGAACTACGTGACGGGCGACTATTCGCGCGGCGCGGCGGGCTTCTGGGTCGAGAACGGCGTGATCCAGTATCCGGTCGAGGAGATCACCGTCGCGAGCACGCTGCAGGAGATGTTCCGGCACATCGTCGCGATCGGCGCGGATTCGATCGTGCGCGGCACGAAGGAAACCGGCTCGGTGCTGATCGAGCAGATGACGATCGCCGGGCAGTAAGCGGCATGACGGCCCGATGATGCGGCGCCGCAGTGCGCGGCCCGCGTCGGCTCGCCCGACCAAAAAACAAAGCCCGACCGGCGAGCGTGCCGGTCGGGCTTTTTGTATTGCGCATGCCGCGCGTCAACTGCGCTTGCGTGCGTAGACGACGAACGCGTAGCCAAACGTGTTCGGTGCGGCCGCCTCGTGCGCGTCGCGCGACACTTGCTGCCAGTGCGCGGGATCGGGCGCGGGGAACGACGCGTCGCCGTCGAAGTCGGCGTCGATTTCGGTAACGATCAGCTTGTCGGCGAGCGCAAGGCCTTCCGCATAGAGCTGCGCGCCGCCGATCAGGAATGCCTCGGCCGCGCCGTCCTGGGCGGCGAGCGCGAGCGCGTCGGCGAGCGACGTGACGGTATCGCAGCCGTCGAAGCGGCGCGCTGCGTCGCGCGTGACGACGATATTGCGGCGGCCCGGCAGCGGCCGGCCGATCGATTCGTGGGTCTTGCGGCCCATCACGATCGGTGCGCCCATCGTCGTGCGCTTGAAGAACGCGAGATCTTCGGGAAGTTTCCAGGGCAACTGGTTGTCGCGGCCGATGATGCCGTTGCGGGCGCGCGCGACGATCAGGGTCAGCGTCGTCATGAAGGTCGGAAAGAGGGAAAACCGGAATGGCGCTGATTTTACCGGAATGCCGGTGCGGGCCGGGCATCGCGCGCGGCGGCGCGCGTGGGGCGCGTTGCCGCGTGCGCCTGCATCGCACGCGTGATGCGGTGCGCAGCCGGACCAACGGCCGCCGACGCATGCCGCGCATCATCATGCTACGCGTTACGTCGCACGTACGTGCTTACCCGCCGTGCTCGTCGTCGCCCGCCGCCGCGCGCTGCTCGGTATCCGACAGGTCGCGCAACCCGTGCGCACCCATCAGCCGGTACAGCGTGACGCGCGAAATGCCGAGTTCCGCAGCCGCTTCCGCGAGCCGGTGCCGGTGGCGCAGCAGCGCGGCCTCGATCGCGCGCCTTTCCGCGCGCTCGCGCGCTTCGGCGAGCGTCGTCGACTGCTGCACCGTGTACTGCCCGAGATCGAGATCGGCCGCCGAGATCAGCCGGCTGTCCGCCATCACGATCGCGCGGCGGATCCGGTTGATCAGCTCGCGCACGTTGCCGGGCCACGGGTAGCTGTACATCGCTTCGATCGCGCACGGCGTGAAGCCGCGGATCTTGCGTGCACCGTCGCTGCGGAATTTCAGCAGCACATGGTGCGCGAGCAGTTCGATGTCCTTGCCGCGTGCGCGCAGCGGCGGCTCGTCGATGCGCAGCACGCACAGGCGGTGGAACAGGTCCGTGCGAAAGCGCCCGTCGTGCATCGCCGCCTCGAGATCGACGTGCGTCGCCGAAACGATCCGCACGTCGACCGGGATCGATTCGTGGCCGCCGAGCCGCTCGATCCGGCCTTCCTGCAGGAAGCGCAGCATGCTCGCCTGGCTTTCGAGCGGCATGTCGCCGATTTCGTCGAGGAACAGCGTGCCGCCGTGCGCGGCCTCGACGCGGCCGATCTTGCGCTGGTTCGCGCCGGTGAACGCGCCGCGTTCATAGCCAAACAGTTCGGACTGCAGCAGGTGATGCGGAATCGCACCGCAGTTGATCGCGACGAACGGTGCCTTGCGGCGCGTGGAGCGCTCGTGGATCGCGAGCGCGGTCAGCTCCTTGCCGGTGCCCGATTCGCCGGAAATGAACACTGTGGCGTCGGTGTTCGCGACCTTGCGGATCGTGCGGAACAATTGCTGCATCGCGTCGCAGGTGCCGACCATTTCGTCGTCGCCGGTTGCCGCGACGTCGGTTGCGAGCTCGAGGTCACACAGCGTCACCATGCCGTACGCGTGGCCGATCAGGTAGTCGATCGTCGTATGGGTCGGCGGGCCCTTCACGTAATCGAAACAGCATTGGCGGATCAGCTTGCGGATGTCGGGCTCGGCGAGGCGCGCGGCGTCGGCGAGCGCGATCCAGCCGATCTGCTGATGGCGCAGGACCGGCTCGAGCGCGGGCAGGTCGCGCGCCGCGAAGCCGTCGAGATCGACGATGCCCGCGTGCGCGACTTCCGGCTTCACGAGCCGCTGCACGTCGTGCGCGGATTTCGCGCCGAGCACGTTCCAGCGTCGCTCTCGCAGATGCGCGACGAGCGCCGCGTCGGGACGGCGCGACAGATACACGAGTGGCCGGACGGCAGGCAAGTGGCCGGTCCCGGGCCCGTCCGAGTGCGCGATCGTCAGTCGCGGCACGAAACCTGGAGGGGCGGCAGGTGAGTCGGGGCGGGAGTCGTGCACGATATCCTCGCTGCGGTGTCGCGCTTCAGAACGTATACGGGAAGCGCAGTCCGACGACGTAGTTCGGCGCATCGGGCGTGAGCCCGATCGCGACCGACGCATTCATCGTCAGGTGTTTGTTGAACACATGGTTGAGGCCGAAGCCCAGTGTCGATGCGGTCGTCTGGCTGCCCGGCACGCGCTGCCACTCGCCGCCGGGCGCCTGGGTGCGGGTCGACGGCTCGATCGCCATCGTGTAGGCGATGCTCGCCGAGTCGCGCTCGGAGAACGCGAGGGCGACGCCGCCGCCGAGCTGGACGATGTCGCCGAGCTTCACTTTCGCGGGCTGCGTCTGGCCGACCACCGACGAGATGTCTGCAAACGAGCGCGCGACGTTGTACGTATAGGACACGCTGCCGAACAGCACGATCGGGTCGTAGGTCTTCAGCGCGGACAGCCCGGCCGTGATGCTCCAGAAGCCGGTGCCGGTCGGCAGCTTGCTCGGCGCGACGAGGTTCGTGTTGCTCGCGTCGGCCTGCAGCAGCTTGATGCCGAACGGCGACGTGCCGGTCGGCGACTTCACGCGCAGGCTACCGACGACGTCCGGCACGCTGCCGTGCTCCTTGACGAACTGGTAGTAGATGCCGAAGTTCACGTCGCCGAGCGCGTGCGAATTCACCGCGGTATCGGACAGCGTGTTCGCCGCGCCGCCCGCGCCGCCGTTGATGAAGGTCGACGTGCGATACATGTACGGCACGTCGGCGTCGACGCTGATGCGGTCGGTGAGGCCGTAGCGCACGTCCACGTCGGACATCAGCTGGTGCGACTTCGTCTGACCGAGATTCAGGTTGCCGAGGAAGATCGCGTCGAGCGCGAGGAAGCCGGACAGCTGCAGTTGCCGACGGTCGTAGTAGGTGTCGCTGATCCCCCAGTCGATCGTCAGCTTGCGGTCGAAGAGCGGCGCGTGCTCGCGCTGCACGACCGCGTCCTCGGCCGCGGTGCGGGTCGGCTCGGCCGCTTTCTGCGCGGTGCCGACGGCGCCGGGTGTGCCCGGCGCACCGGTTTCGGCGCTGCCCGCGGGCGGCGGT